>NZ_JBEHVX010000081.1:0-10749 GCF_040227455.1 Catenibacterium sp. RTP21428st1_D7_RTP21428_210409
CGAAATGAAAAAAAGATACCCACAAGGTGGGTATCACAACTGTCAGGTTGTTGTCCTCCTTATGGGTACCATTTTAAATTTCTGAATGGCTTTTTTTAGTTAAAAGCTTTTTTTCTTAGTATCATATAAGTAATAAGATGTGCTGCTGCAGTAACAACCCATGTTACTGGATATGATAAATAAATAGAATTAAGTGTATGGAAATATTGGAAGATAGTAAGAATCCATAAGACTCTTAGTCCACATGCACCTATTAAAGATACAATCATAGGAATAGTAGAATAGCCTAAACCTCTTAATGAACCAACTATGACATCCATCCAGCCACAGATGAAATAAGGGACACATATATACAATAATCTTTCATGTCCATAGGCAATAGCTTGTACATCTGTTGTATAGATACGAATGAGTTCATCCGCAAAGAAGTAGACAAGATTACCTAAAACAAGTCCTACAACTGTGACTATTCCAATACATAATGCAAGGACTCTATCGACTCTCTTTCTATCATTAATACCATAGTTCTGACTTGTGAAAGTGACACACGCCTGATAGATGGCATTCATAGACTGATAAACAAATCCTTCAAGTGATCCTGCTGCGGCATTGCCCGCCATCGCAATAGAACCGAATGAGTTAATAGATGACTGAATCAGGATATTAGAAATAGAGAAGATAGCACCTTGTAATCCTGCAGGTAAACCAATTTTGAATATCTGAAGCACTTTATCTTTATGAAACTTTAAAGCATGAATATCTAAATGAATGACAGTACTTGTTTTCATCAAGCAGTTAATAATAAGTATTGAAGAAACAAGTTCTGCCGTAAATGTTGCAAGTGCGACACCAGCTACATCCATCTTGAATATAATAACGAATATTAAGTTTAATATGACATTTACAACACCCGCTACAATAAGGAATATAAGTGGCCTTTTTGTATCACCAATGGCACGTAATATGGCAGCACCAAAGTTATAAAGTGCAACAAAGGGCATACTTACAAAGTAGATACGTAAATAGGTTGTTGCAAGATTGATGACATCATCAGGTGATCCCATCGCCTCTAGAATTATTCTTGCACATGTCACACCAATAATCGCAAAGACCAAGCCAAAGACAATTGCGAGTAGTATGGCAGAGTGTACTGTTTCATGGGTATCTTTGTCTCTTTGTGAGGCAATAAAACGTGCGACAAGTACATTGACCCCGACAGATAAACCAATAAATAAACTCACTAATAGATTGACAACAGAAGATGTAGAACCTACTGCCGCAATAGAACGTGGACCAGCAAACTGTCCTACCACAATAACATCTGCTGCATTAAATAATAACTGCAGCACCCCTGAAAACATTAATGGTATAGAAAATATTAAGATCTTACCAAGTAATGGACCGTGCGTCATGTCCATTTGATATTGATCTTTCTTCATGGAATCCCCTCCTCATGACTATAGTCTAACACAATAAAAAGAAAGTCGTTGAGAAGTTTCAAAAAGTGTAAATGAAAGTAACACTTTTTTTTTAGAGAACCATTCGTTATAATTGTTTTGGAAAGAGGGGAGTGAAAAAATGATATTTCACGAAGTTGAATTATCTCATACTAAAGAAATTATGGATTCATATGAAGTGAATCCTATTATTGCGAAATATGTAGAACATAGAGGCTTCACAAAAGAAGACTATGAAGCACTCAACACACCATTCTATTATAACTTTACAGATTTAGAGAATGGTGAAACAGCATTGAATCTCATTAAAGAAGCATGTGCTTCTAAGTCTAAGATTCATATTTGTATCATGAGTACAGAACTACATCATTTATTAGAAAGTGCAATGATTTTCCTAGGTGTCTTGGTGGCTAAAGGAAAATCAGCTTTTGAATTCTTTGATGGTCCTCAGGATAATTTTGGTCCTGGTCTCCATATTATCTTAGGTAATCAGTTAGAAGTAAGAGATGGTGACAATGTATATCCATTAGTACCTGGTGGTCACTATAAGGATGAAGATGTTGCACAGAGTTTACTTGTATTACAGCTTATTAATACATTACTTGGTAAAGAAAATCAGTATTTAGCTTCTCTTGCAGGTATTGGTATTCAGGCTGAAGAAGTTCCTCTACGTAACTCTAACCGTTATCATTTAAAGAAGACTTTAGGTTTATTAAATGATTGTCGTTTTGATGCGATTGAGTTTGTTGCTTTAACACCTAAGACAAGACAGAAAAACAATATGCGTCAAAGAGAATTCAAGAAGACATATAATGAAAGTGTTATGTCTGGTTCTATCACAAATAAGATGGCACATTATCTTAGTTCTTTAAATAATGCGAAGAAGATGGTTAAGTACCTTATTTATGGTTGTCCTGGTACAGGTAAGTTCCGTTCTGTTGCACCTATTGCGGATGAAATTAATGCAGGATACTTTATTAGTGATGAATTCCATGATGATGATCGAGTAAGAGATGTGATTCCATTAGAAATTTCAGACTTATCTAAGACAAATATAGAAGAATACTTACAGGTATTATCACCATTTGGAAATGGACAGGAAAAGACTCCTATCTCTATTGAAGGTTTAGTCATTCATGAAGCACCTGTAAAAGATTATTTTGATCATATCAAGTTAAGTTTCTTTATTCCTAATGTAGGTGGTATTGATACAATCATCTATAATCCAAACTATAAAATTAAGCAGTTTAAACAGGGCCAGAAAGTAAAGATCATAGGTAAACTTGCGATTAATGACTTTACTAGCCTTATGACAATTAACGCAGTACAAGTGGACATTCTTGATTAAGAATGTCTTTTTTTGTGTATAATTATAAGAAAGGAGTGAACATATATGACAATAAGAGACATCATAGACTTATTAGAGTCACAAGCTGAATGGGTGAATAGAAGCTGTACAAGAGATCGTATATTGTTTGGGGATGATCAAACAGAAATAAGTAAAGTCATTACTTGTTGGGTTGCGACTAATAAAGTGATTCAATATGCAATAGAACATGATATACATTTTATTATTTCACATGAGAATCCCTTCTATCTCGCATCTACATCGTTACCTACACTTATATATAAAGCACAAAAAGAAAAAGAAGCATTATTAAAGGAAAATAATATTACTATTTATAGATGTCATGATTTATGGGATGTCTATCCCGAATATGGCATTAGAGATAGCTGGGCTAACACATTAGATCTAGATTTTGAAGAATCACATGATCATTCTTACTATAGATATACTCATGATATCAATATGACAGTAGAAGAATGTGCACAGCATATTATTAATAGAATAAAACCTTACCACCAGCAAGGTATAGAAATGATAGGAGATAAGACGCAAATAATACATAGATTAGGCATAGGTACAGGTGCTTGTACAGATGTATTTGAAATGTATGAAGAAGGTGCAGATGCATGTTTAGTCAGTGATGATGGTGTGAGTAACTGGATAGGTGTCCAGTGGGCAGTAGATCATGATATTCCACTTATAGTGATTAATCATATGACATGTGAAGCACCAGGTATGGAACATATGGTAGAGTATTTATCTAAACAGTTTCCAGAAGTGACTTTTACCTTTGTATCCAATGATTATGGTATATATCATATGGATGTATAAGCATTTTTAAGCACGAATTTGAAAAAAATGAAGTATAAAAACAATTCATGATATGATAACTGTAGGGGAGGGATACGATGAATTGTTTTTTTAATGCCTTATTCATGTTTATTAATAATCCAGAAGTACGTGATATCAACTATCAGATTGCCTTAGGACTATTAGAGAATGGACATGAATTAGATTATTTAACTATTAATGAACTCGCAGAAAGATGTTTTGTTTCTACTTCTAGCTTAAATCGATTCTTTCGTATTTATGGCTATAAGAAGTATATGATCTTTAAAGCATTATTTTCTAGTCATATGCGTATTCGCTATGTACAGATACAAAATAGAATCAATGATAAAGATTATGAGATGCTTCATAAGGTATTTTCTAGTATTCTTAAATCAGAAGATTATGAAAGACTCATAGATATGTCATGGATTAAAGAAGTATGTGAGATGATTTATAATAGTAAAAGAGTAATACTTATAGGTTCTGATGAGATGGCTAGTTACTTTTCTAGAATGCAGATAGATTTCTATGTAATGGGGAAGCTTGTTGTAAAAGATAGTATATATAAAACAAACTTCTTTACTCCTGAGAAAGATGATTGTGTCATATTATTAAGTATGGAAGGAAGAATTGTAGACTTAAATCCTTGGTTACTTAATAAAATGAAAGAGAATAATCCAAAGATGATTACTATAGGACATTATGATTATTTGCAGGATGCTTATGGTCTTACAATTCCTCAAGGCTTAGATGAAGTATTAGAGAATATGATCCTGGATTATTATATACAAGAAATTACATACTATTATGCGGAGAATTACTTATGATATTAGAACAGTTGAATATGTTAGATAGTATATCGGATAGAGAAAGCCATACTTATCGTATTACACATTATCTATTAGAAAATCGTCATTCTATTATTGAATATAAAGTAAATGATATCTTAAAAGACTTAGATATTTCTAAATCAACATTGAGACGTTATTCTATTGATTTGGGCTATAAGAATTTTACTGCTGTTCAATATCAGCTGTATTATGAGTTGTCTACGAGACCACTTTATCGTTCCTGCCAGTATGATGAGTCACTTTGGGATAAGATTAAAGATAAGAAAAGAATCGTTGTTTTAGGAGATGAGAGTTCTCTTGCACCATTACTTGTCTATAAGCAGATTTTCCGAGATACAAAAATACCTATAGATTTTCAGCTGTATCAATCTCTTCCTATGAAACAGCTGATACAGCTTAATGTGACATCGGATGATATTGTATTCTTTGTCTCTCTTTTTCATTCTAATCTAGGATTTGAATTAGGATATCTTGATGAATATATTACTTTAATGGAATCATTGGAACAAAGAAATATAGAACATATCTACATAGGGAAAGTCGCAAAGAAGAAGGAATTAAATGAAAACTATATAGAAATTGATGAGAGATGTATAGCAGATAGAATACATCATCTCTGTATGATTTTTGAAAATATATATGGAATCTTAGATAATATACAAATGTAGTTCTATTTATGAACCCTTTCTGTTTTAAAAAAATAATGGTTATAAAATAAAAACTAAAAACGTTTTATGCAATCGATTTCATATGCTCTTTCTGATATATTAATTACAGGAGGAAATGGACATGAAACAGATGAAACATGTATTTTCAGTTGTTGTAAGTGTTGCAATGATGGTTGCAATGGTGTTTGTAGTTCCTGTTCAGGCAGCAGGTAATTATGTAGCTCAGTTATATGGTAAAGTCACAGATGCTGGGCAGGTAGTCAATAAAGTTGTAATTGACTACGGTGATGGTGTAAAAGTATCTGGCGCTGATAAAGATACTTATACAGTTCATGCAACTAACTATGTACAGATTGGTTCAAATAACGGGAAAGTTTATAGTGATGCTGATCGTACTATTGAAAAGGTAGAAGTTGCAGGTGGTAAGGTAACACTTTATATGAATGAATCAGAAGGTGCTACTTTAACTTGGTTATCTGAAAGTAGAAACTATCCAGGTAAGATTAATTATACTATTACTCAGAATGAAGCTTTAAAAGCAACTTCAGTAGATGGTAGAGACTTAGAAGATATCACTGGAGAAATCACTTGTGATAATACTGTTATTGATGAAGAAACAGCAAAGTTCACTTCAGTTAAAGGCTCTCAGGGAATCAACTATCAGTTCCATGAAGCAAAAGGTGCTGATAAGTTAGTTGTTTGGTTCCATGGTAATGGTGAAGGGGACTTAGAAGGTTATAATACTCAGAATAACGTTGCTCAGATGCTTGCAAATAGAGGTACTGTTGCTTGGGCTACTGATGAAGCTCAGAACATCTTTGGTGGTGCTCATGTAATGAGTTTCCAAGCACCAGCTACTTGGTACTATGCTCAAAGAGATAATTTATTAGAAAAAGCTAAAACAGAAATCGAAGAAGTTATTAAGAAATACAATATTAACCCTAATAAGGTTGTAGTAAGTGGATGTTCAGCTGGTGGTTATATGACTACTAGAATGTTGATTGCATATCCTGATTTATTCTCTGCAGCTATGATCAACTGTCCAGCATTAGATACAGCTGCAATTAGAGGTGGAGAAACTCCTACTGATGAAGAATTAGCTAGCCTTAAGAATTCTAAGACAGCTATCTGGTTAGTACAGGGTAAGACAGACTCTAGCGTTAAGTCAGAAGTATGTTCACAGAGAATCTTTAAAATCTTAACTGATGGTGCTGAATTAACTACTACTCGAGTAGAACAGGAATTCAATTCAAGCTTCACTACTAGTGAAACTAAAGATGGTAAATATAAATTATCATTATATGATACAGTAGATTTAGAAGATAAAGTTGACTCATTAGGTGAAACTAGACCTTGTGGTAAACTTAAATTTGAAGAAGATTATAATTTAGATGGTGTGAAAGAAACAGTTAAATACAGTGACCATTGGTCTTGGATTTATACTTTAAGAAATAACCCATCTGATGCATCAGGTACTCATATCTGGAATTGGGCAGCTACATATATGAAAGATGCTACTCCAGTAGAACCTGAAAAGCCTACTACTCCAGAAAACAAACCATCAACAGATAAAACAGATAAGACAGACACAACAAACAAAACAGATACAACAAACAAAACTGAAACTACTACTAAGAAGGATCCAGTAAAGACTGGTGATACAACTACATTTGCAGCATATATCGCAATGTTTGTAGTAGCCGCTTTTGGAATCATTCTTATTAGAAGAAAAAGAGCTTAATACGCACTAAAGCAGGTCCGAGGGGACCTGCTTTTTAATACTCTTTACTAGCTGCAATTAGATAATGTCTCGCATTCGCACTTCTTACTTGTTTTGCACGTTGTAGTAGACATTCTTTTTTTAGTTCTTTATTGTCTATGAGTTCTAATAATTGTAAGGCTATTTGATATTGTGAATGAGACATACAGTCTTTAATCTTCTCTAATAGTTTTTCTTCACCAATAAGATCTAATAATACACTATTATATTCTTGATTGCTGACAGGTAATAAATGGATAGGATCACCATCAAACCATCCTACATAGCCTGTATAAACACTTTTAACAGCCCATTCTACAGTTCCATAATATTCCTGCAGGTAAGGTGAGTTCTTAAGTTCTTCTGGTAATGAAACAGTTTGTACTGTTTCATCTAGAGTAAGACCTTTATTAATACAGTCTAGGGTATTAAAGAGAATATATTCGATAGCTTCTTTAAACTGACCTACTTGGTTCTGGATTAATTCTTTGTTTAATAAAGGATGTATATGCCCTGGTAATAGAACTTTTGCATCAAAAGAAAGAATAAGGTCTAAAGAATCAATCCATGTAGCAAGGTCTCTGTATTGTGTACCTCTAATAGCATATAATGCTGGAAAAACAGCATAATAATTATCACCCGTACAGAGAACCTGATCATCATTGATCCAGATACAGATCTGATCATCAGTTTCTCCTGGTGCTCTATATAACTCTAGATGTATACCATCAATATCTCTTATGACTTTATCTTCAGTATATAAAGTAGTAGGAGAGATAAAATCATAGCATCCATGACCAGTAACCTTACCTTCTCTTATACCAATACCTTGGCATATTGCTTCTTCATTTGTAAGAGTATATCCATGTTGATATGTTCCTCTTTTTCTTAATCCTTCATCAATCTTTTCATAATACTTTAAAGGTGTTTTAAATGGTGTAAAAGCTATGATTTCTTCTACAGTATCTCTAAAAGTACCTGCACCACCTCTATGGTCTGGATGACCATGAGTATAGATTAATGTTTTCACTGGTTTATCTGTATACTTTCTTAAGTCATTCAATAAGTCTTGTGAATATTCATTAGAGTCTAGAGTATCTATTAAGATAACAGAACTATTACCTATAATAGCAGTTGCATTACTATGACCATAGGAATAGAAGAATAGAATGTGATCATTGATTTCATAGAAATGTTTTTTAAATGTTTCTTGTGTATGTTTGATTAATAGTTGTTCACTCATGTTAAATACCCTCCTATATGTATTCTACTAGAGAATTAGATAGGAGGGTAGTAGGCACTTTGAGGTAAGTATTAGAGGCTCATGATTTCATTCGTTAGTTTGCTGAAGGTAGATTATATTTAAAAAGATTTTTTATGTGCTATGATTTTGAGAAATCACAATAAATGATTCAATGAAATAATGAGAAAAAGTATCAATATAATAAAATAATGATATTAAGCGTGGAATTTAGTTTATTAAGCCCAATTAATGAGAAAATTCCCATTTATCATCAAAATATATTGACACTATTTCACAACAAGAATATAATCATATCTGTAAACATTTACAAAGGATAGAAAGGACATTGTTTATGGAAAAATTAAAAGCTTTTTTTGACAAGTTTCAAAAAGTGATGGAAGAAAAAGTTGTACCAGTAGCAACAAAGATTGCTTCACAAAGACATCTTGCCGCATTAAGAGATGGTCTTACAATTTTAATTCCACTTACAGTTATTGGTGGTATTTCACTTATGATTGCGAACCCACCAGTTGATTTAGAGGTTATGAAACCTACTAATTTCTTCTTTAGTTTTTTAATCGCATGGAAGACATGGGCTACTCAGTGGTCTTCAATTCTTACAATTCCATTTAACTTAACAATTGGAATCATTTCTGTATATGTAGTGCTTGGCGTATCATATCGTTTAGCACAGCATTATGAAATGGAAGCTTTCCCAAATGCGATTACAGCATTATTTACTTTCTTATGTATTGCAGCAGTTCCACAGACTATTAAAGATGGTAGTTATATCAATTTAAGTGGTCTTGGTTCTGGTTCTATGTTTGCAGCTATTATCGTTGCACTTGTTGTAATAGAAATTAACCATTTCATGATCGAAAAAAATATCAAAATCAAAATGCCAGCCGGTGTGCCACCTATGGTTGCTGGGCCATTCGAAGTCTTATTGCCAATGGTTGTTGATATTTTATTCTTTATCTTCTTAGATCAGGTATGTATTGCAACATTAGGATCTGGTCTTACTAATCTTGTATTTACTGTTTTCTCACCACTTATCTCAGCGACAGCATCATTACCATCTATGTTATTTATCGTATTATTAACAGTAGTATTCTGGTTCTTCGGTATTCATGGTGACAATATGGTAAGTGCTATTACTACACCAATTTTCACTGGTAACTTAGTTGCTAACTTAGCTGCATATAATGCAAACAAAGAAATTCCAAACATTATTGCAGGTAACTTTACATTTATCTTTGGATTAGCTATCGCTTATCTTGCAATTCTATTTAACTTGAACTTTGTATGTAAGAATAAGAGATTACGTTCATTAGGACATTTAGCAATTCCATCATCATTATTTAACATCAATGAACCATTAGTATTTGGTGTTCCAACAGTATTAAACATTTTAACATTCATTCCAAGTATGATTTGTGTCGCTATTAATTTAGTTGTTGCATATTTATCAACAGCTGCAGGTCTTATGAATAAGACATGTATGAGTGTTCCTTGGACTCTACCTGCACCACTATATGCATTCCTTTCAACTATGGATTATCGTGCTATTATTATTTGGTTTGTCTTATTTGCAATCAACATTATTATCTTCATTCCATTTATGAAATCTTATGATAAACAGATGGATTTAGAAGATGAGAAATTATCTGAACAGGGAGAATAGGGTTATCCTATTCTCCAGGTTTTTTAAAGGAGGACATATGAGAGTTAGACAAATTTTAGATTTATTAGAATCACAAGGTGAGTGGGTCAATAGAAGTTGTACAAGAGACCGCATTCTATTTGGTGATGATCAAAAAGACGTGAGTAAAGTAGTTGTTTGCTGGGTTGCTACTAAAGAAATTATTCAGTATGCAATAGAACATGATGTGCATTTTATTATTACACATGAAAATGCATTCTATATGGCATCAACATCACTTCCTACAGCTGTTTATAAAGCACAGAAAGAAAAAGAAGCATTATTAGAAAAACATGATATTACGTTATATAGATGTCATGATTTATGGGATTTATATCCAAAATATGGTGTAAAAGATTGCTGGGCAAAAGTATTAGATTTGAATTTCGAAGAGTCACATGATTATTCATTCTTAAGATTTGCGAATGATGTAAATATGACAGTCGAAGAATTAGCAAAGCATATCATTAAACAAATCAAGCCTTATTATCAGTATGGCATTGAAGTGATTGGTGATAAGAATAAAAAAATAAATAGATTAGGAATAGGTACTGGAGCATGCACAGATGTTTTTCAAATGTTTGAACATGGAGTTGATGCCTGCTTAGTAAGTGACGATGGTATCAATAACTGGACTGCGGTTCAATGGGCGATGGATAATGACTTACCTCTTATTGTTATTAATCATATGACTTGTGAAGCACCAGGAATTGAATGCCTTGCTAAGTATCTCAATGAACAACTTCAAGAAGTTTCATTTACTTATGTTCCTAACAAATATGGTATTTATCATATAGAAAAATAAGCATCTCTTAATGATATGATGACCTCCCAGTAGACAGTGTAAATAATTAAAAGCACTGTTTGCTGAGGAGGTTTTTCTTATGGGA
>NZ_JBEHVX010000082.1:0-10633 GCF_040227455.1 Catenibacterium sp. RTP21428st1_D7_RTP21428_210409
ACAAATAGTCTATATCCTGAATATTTCTGCTCCACACTTCTCTTAAATCGTTACCTGTAGATTATGGGTATTCAAATTGATTTTTTGTAGTATTTATGTATAATGAATTTTTGTGAGGTGAGTCGATGAAATATTTAGTTATAATCATCTGTTTATTAATAAGTTATCTATATGGTTCAATACCTTTTGCATTAGTAATTGGTAAAGTGTTTTATAATACTGATGTTCGTCAATATGGATCACATAATCTAGGTGGTACCAATGCAGGAAGAGTACTAGGCAAAAAAGCCGGAATGACAGTTATTTTACTTGATGCAACAAAATGTATCATTACTATCCTATTAACAGGATGGATTGCGAAAGTATCTGGTATTTCAGCAAATATTATCTATCCATGTGCACTATTTTGTATGATTGGTCATTGTTATCCTATCTTTGCAAATTTCCAGGGTGGTAAGGCTGTATCAAGTGCAATCGCCTATACATTAATGACTAATATATATGGTTTTATTATCGCAGTTGTGGTATTCTTAATTACATTAAAGACAACTAAGTATGTATCTTTATCTAGTATCCTTGGTGCAACAGCTGTACTCATTGCATCACCATTTATTGGATATTCTACAACTGGAATCATTACTAATATATGTGTTGTCGCACTTATTGTCTATAGACATCGTGCAAATATTATAAGAATAAAAGAAGGAACAGAAAATAAAGTCAAATGGTTTTAGCCATTTGACTTTATTTATTTAGAAAATGATTCATTTGACTGGTGTGGAAGGAAATCATTATTTCCATAAACTTCGACACTAAACTCGCCATTACTATAATCCACAATTGTTTCAGAACAGCCATCCACAACAGGACTATTGACTTTAATATAGTCAATTCTTTCAAGGTTCATGATAGTGGCCATAATAATAGTAAAACAGAATCCATGAGTGACAATAAATACGTTGTCATAAGGCTTCTTTACAAGATTATTTAAGAAGTCTTTAACTCTTTCTTCAATTTCATCATAGGTTTCCCCTTCTGGAATACCATTGGATATTTCAGGATGACACCATAAATCATGATAAGTTTTCTTATATTCCTCTGGAATTTCATTAATTTTCTGTCCTTCTAATATTCCAAAGTTCATTTCTCTAATGCGTTCATCAGTAATGATGGGCTGCTCATCAAACAAGAGTTTTGCAGTATCATAGGCACGCTTAATAGGACTAGAATAAATAGCATCATAATGGTTATTCTTGATATGTTCTTTTAATGCAAGAATATTGTCCATGCCTTCAGGACTTAAAGGAGAATCTTTACATCCCTGAAGTCTTTTTTCTTTATTCCAAAGCGTTTTAGAATGTCTAGTAATTGTAATTTTCATATTAAATAAAAATAAGGGTATTATCCCTTATTTATACTGATCATTGACACTTTTCATGATTCTCTTGATCTGAGTTTCGCTAGGTTTACGTCCCATTTCCATAAACATAGCACGAATCATTTTTTCTGAAATTGGTGGGTTTTTCTTTAATTCTCTCTTGAACATCCATCTTGCAAAGAAGAATCCAACAAGAGCACCAATAATTGTAGTAATAATATATCCTGCTACCATTGTAAATACCTCCGTTAACGTTAAATAATTATATCAAACTAGATTATGTTTGTAAATTGTTTTAGTGTTTTAGCACTAATTAAAGAGAGAATATCCTAAGATACCCTCTCTTTTTAGTTGTTTTTATAATGAATTGTATTCTTTTACTACGTTTTCTACAGTAAAACCATATTCTTTAATGACTTTGCTTGCTGGAGCACTCGCACCAAAAGTATCAACACCCATAGTCTTACCATCTAAACCTACATATTTATGCCATCCAAAATCAGATAACATTTCTACAGAAAGACGCTTTCTGCAACTATTTGGTAAAACGGATTCCTTATATTCGTCGCTCTGTGCATCAAACAAGTTCATTGAAGGCATAGAAACAACACGTACTGAATGTCCCTGTTTTTCTAATTCTTCCTGTGCATGAATAGCAAGACCCACTTCAGAACCAGAAGCGATAATGATACCTTCTAAGTCACCAGATTCTTTTCTAGCAATATAAGCACCATGTAATACATCTTCATAAGTAGAATTTGTAAGGTTTTCTACTGGCTGTCTAGTAAGAATTAATGCGACTGGCATGTTCTTTGTTTCAACAGCAATCTTCCAAGATGCAAGCATTTCATTCGCATCAGCTGGACGTAATACCTCAACATCAATACTGCTTCTAAGCATTGCAAGCTGTTCAACAGGCTGATGTGTAGGACCATCTTCACCAACTGCAATAGAGTCATGTGATAATGGAAGAATGATTGGACATTCCTGTAAAGAACCCATTCTTAAGGCTGCTTTAAAGTAATCACTGAATACTAAGAAGCCCCCTGCTGAAATCTTAACACCCTTATGTAATGTCATACCATTCATGATAGACACCATTGCGAATTCTCTGATACCAAAATATACATTTCTTCCAGTATAGTTTTCACAGCTAAATCTTCCTTCACCCTGGATTGATGTCTTAGTAGATGAAGATAGATCTGCAGTACCAGATAAGAATGTAGGGTTCTGCTTAGCCACTTCCTGAATAATTCTATGAGAAATATTACGAGTTGCTTCTGTATAACCTGGTTTGAATTCCTTTTGAAGTTCTGTAATATCTAAATGATAATTACCTTCAATAGCATTTTTATATTCTTTATATTCTTCTGGATACTTTTCAGCATATTCTTCAACAGTCTTTAACCATTTCTTATATGCTCTTGTACCACGGTCTTTTACGTTCTTCTTGAAATCAGCATAAACTTCTTCAGGAACATAGAAAGGATCGTGGTCAAATCCATAAGATAACTTAGCATTCTTACCGTCTTCTTCACCTAGAGGTGAACCATGAACTTTATTAGTTCCCTGGTTGCAAGAACCATAACCAATAACAGTTTTCATGATGATAATAGATGGTTTGAATAACTCTTTCTTAGCACGCTTTAATGCACGGTTGATAGCTTGAATGTCATTACCATCAGCCACTTCGATAACCTGCCAATTCATTGCTTCATATCTCTTCTTTACATTTTCACTGAATGAATATGAAAGAGGACCATCAAGTGTTACTTCATTGGCATCATAGATAACAATTAACTTACCTAATGAAAGATGACCAGCAAGAGACGATGCTTCATAAGTCACACCTTCCTGCATATCACCATCACCACATAATACATATGTGTAATGGTCAACAATTGAACAATCTTCCTTGTTGTACTTTTCTGCAAGGAACTTTTCAGCAATTGCCATACCTGTGGCTGTAGGAACCCCCTGACCTAAAGGTCCTGAAGATGCATCTACACCATCTGTGATAGTGATTTCTGGATGTCCAGGTGTTTTTGACTGCCACTGTCTGAACTGTTTTAAATCATCAAGACTTAAATCATAACCAGAAAGATGTAATAAAGCATAAAGTAAAGAACTAGCATGACCACTTGCAAGAACAAAGCGATCCCTATTTTGCCAACTAGACAAAGAGGGATTTATGTTCATCACCTTAGTAAACAATGTGTATAAAGCAGGTGCGCCATCTAGAACCATACCTGGATGACCAGAATTTGCCTTATTGATCATGTCAATACAAAGCGATCTTATTGTAGCGATCGATAAATTCGAATCCATTTCGAGTACCTCCTAATCACCATCATTATACATAATTTTATTGATGTGTAAACCATTTTTTACGCAATAAAAAAGACAATCTTTTCACAAAGACTGTCTAATTTACTTTTTTATGCATTCTTGCTTTTGCAGGAGTGACATCGTTACCATTTGCATCAACAACTTTGATACTCTGAAGTTGCTGTTCAAAGCCTCTTCTAAATTCTTTTAGGTATTTTTGTCTAAGCTTCTGCTGACGAACCTGTTCTTCAGGTGTAAGACCTACTGTCTTCTTTTTATGAGCAAGTGCATTAATTTCATCGATGAGTTTCTGATCAATAGCCATAACGACCTCCTGTATAATTTAAACAAACGAAAAGACCTAAGAGGCGTTGATTATCCCTGTTAAATACAGGTGGGCACCTTGTGAAAAACTTTAGGATCCCTACTCGTAGCAGGTCTTCAACACCGTCTTTCTAACAATCAGGTTCCCTTATCAAAAATGTAGGAAATCCATATACTCTCAGGTCACCACCATTATAGCATAAGCACCTTTTTAGTCAACATCTAGGCGTTATCCTTAAGTGGTCTGACAATAAAATTAGATGTTAAATCCTTGCAAAATAGAGGTAAAATATTTTTAATGTCATCGATAGTAAGAGCCTGATAGGCCTCAAATAGATCAAATAAATTAATACCTTCTAAATAGTACTGGCTAAATAATGAAGCAATTGTTTCAATAGAATTGAAGAAGCCAATAAGAGTTCCTATATTATTTCTTTTCATTCTATTGAATGCTTCTTCATCCAGTGTCATATGAGGAATATCTTCAATAAGTTTATGTATATGAGATACAAGTTCCTCAGGTTTAGGACTATCTCCTGCAAAAATAATATGAGAGAAATCACGTTCCTGTGAGAAGTTAGTGAAGAAAGAATCATTGATGAGTCCCTTCTTAGTCCATTCATCTCTTAAATCACTGCTCTTAGAGAATAACATATCCATGAAAATATAGAATGAAAGTTGTCTTTTGAGTTTTTCTTCAGGTGATTCAGGCACATTGTTGACTTTTATTGCAACATTGACCTTAGTCATAGTAACATCCATCTCATTTTCTTCATAAGCTTTAAAGATGGTTTCTGGTTCATTATGATCCCCTCTTACAATTGGTGGCATATCATTGAAATCTTTCTTTGCCTGATTATCTCTAATAATAGACATGAGGTGTTCTGGATCAAAGTTTCCTGACACAAATAACATCATATTCGATGGATGATAGAATGTATGATAGCACTTTTGTAAGATGTCATAATCAATTTCTGCCACTGTTTCAACAGTACCTGCAATATCAATTCTAACAGGATGATTATGATAAAGGTTACTGATGGCACCAAAATAACCACGCCAGTCAGGATCATCATTATACATGCCTATTTCTTGATTAATGATGCCCTTCTCTTTTTCAATACTTTCAGATGTAACATTGAGTTCCTGAACGAAATCTAATAATAATTCAGTACATTCATCAACATTTGCAGCTGTATTGAACAAATAAGCAGTACGGCTATGAGAAGTGAAGGCGTTACTGCTCGCACCAAGTGCAGCAAACTTTTCAGATGCATCTCCATCTTCCATATCAAACATTTTATGTTCTAGAAAATGAGCGACACCATCAGGTACTGTGATTAAATCTGTTTCTCCTAGAGGAACAAAGCTACGGTCAATAGAACCAAAACGTGTTGAAAACAAACCATATGTCTTAGTAAAGCCATCTTTTGGCATCAAATAGACATTAAGTCCATTGCTCATCTTTTCATGATAGAGTGTTTCTTTAATTGTTGGATAATAAGTTTTCTTCATAGAACTCCTTTCCAGTTAAGAAATAGATGGTATCTAATTCTATACTTTGAGCACATTTGATGACATCTTCTTTTGTGACATTTTTAATCGCATTCTGTTTATCTTCAATAGTATCCTGACTATTAATAATATCTCTTCTCCAGTTGAATGAGATAATGGCATCAGGATCATCATCTACTTTAGATAATGCATTGATAAGCATTGTCTTTACCATTGATAATTCTTCATCAGTGATATGCCCAATCTGTAAGTCTTTGATCTGTTTTCCAATTAACTCTTTAGTCTTATCATAATTATTCATATCAATACCTGCTGCAATGGTCATAATACCATTCATCGGATCATAACTTGAATGAATAAAGTAGCATAAGCTGTTCTTTTCTCTGACTACCTGGAATAGTCTAGATTGAGAATAACCTCCTAATAAATTAGAAAATACACTCATTGCAGCTGTATTTTCACTTAAGGTACAGCAGTTTGCCTTATATCCCATAATGAGCTTAGACTGGACGATATCCTGTTTTTCAATAATATCTAAAAGATGTTTACGATCATTTTGATACATATAGGCACTAGGATAAGGATCATGTTTCACTTCTGGGAACTGTAGCTTTTCTTTGAAGATAGAGATAATACTTTCATCTATATCCCCTACTACATAAACATGCTTATCATCATTTTGAATCATATCTTTATATGTTTCTACAAGAGTATAAGCATTGATGTTTTCCATATCCTCTATATAGCCTGTAGAACGTAATCCTAGCACGCTTCCTCTGCCCATATAATCTACCATACGATCAAAGGCATAGCCCATTTTATCGTCCATATCAGCCATAATACGATATGTGATTTCCTGTTTCTTAAGTTCAGTCATTTCTTCATCGAAATGCTCATCTACAATATAAGGATGATTTAATAATTCATTTAATAAATCTACCTGTTTAATGAGTAGATTTTCATTGATAGGAAGGAACTCCTGATTAACACATGTATTCTTAAAAGTAATAATATGACCTTTACCTGCTGAAGAAATATTAGCAGAAAGATTTGCACCATATAAATCTTCTAGTGTTCTAGATAAGTCCTTTTGTGTTGGATGCTTCATAGTTCCAGTGATCATTAAAAATCCTAAAACACTTCTACTTGTGACTGTTTCTCTTGTAAAACGTCCTTTAAAACGAACAGAGATTGTAATATCTTTAAATTTCTTAGATGAAATCAAGTGGAGTTGATATCCATTCATTTGATAGATCTTGTTCATTGTATACCTCTTTTCTTTCTCTATTCATTATAACTTTTTTGTATAGTAGTGCAAGAAAAAAGGACTCCCTAGGGAGTCCAGCTCTATTAACGTTTAGACTTATCGTAAGGCACACCATCTGCACGAGGCGCAGCTGAGTTCTTAGATGTGAATGCTAATAGAATTAAAGTGGCAACATATGGAATTAATTTATATGTTGTATCAGGTAAAGACATTTTAGCAAGTAATGGAACTGAGTTATATGTATAAGACAATGTCTTCATGAAACCAAAGAAGAATGCTGCACCAGCAATTCTTAATGGTGCCCAGTTACCAAAGATTAATACAGCTAAAGCTAAGAAACCATAACCAGCAACAGTACAAGTGAATTCTGTAGAAATTGGTAGGATATAGATAAGTCCACCCATACCAGCTAAGAAACCAGAAATACCTACACCTAGATATCTGATCTTATAAACACTGATCCCTGCAGCATCTGCTGCCTGAGGGTTTTCACCACAAGAACGGATTCTTAAACCAGTTTTAGTTTTCATAAGGAAATACCAAGAAATAATAAGAATCGCAATGCCTAGGAATGTAGTAAAGTAGCAGTTTTTGAAGAATAAGTCACCAAGTACTGGGATACTGCTAAGTCCAGGAACTTCAGAAATTCTGAATTCATTAGTGAATGAAACGTTCTGCATACCATCCTGTACAGTTTTTGCGATGAAGATACCAAGTGCCGGAGCAAGCATATTTAATGCAGTACCAGAAATAGTCTGGTCAGCGCTTAAATGAATGGCTGCAAAGGCATGAAGCATACTAAATAGTACACCAACAATACCAGAAATAAGTAAACCTGTTAAAAGAAGTGGCATACCATGAAGAATGTCATTAGACTGCATATAATTTAAATAGAATACACCAGCAAAACCACCAATAATCATAATACCTTCAAGGGCTAAGTTAACAACACCACTTCGTTCAGAGAACATACCACCCAAGGCAACGATCATTAATGGAATGGCAAATAGTAAAGTCTGAGCAAAAAGGAAATAAACTATACTCATTCTGTTTTACCTCCTTTATTCTGTATTTCTGTTTTTCTCTTTTTATTTCTTTGATAACGTTCTAATAAGGCTTTAATGAATAATGTGAATGAAGCAAAGTAGATAATAACAGCAACGATAATGTCAATAACTTCAATCGCAATATTAAGTGCCTGCATATAGTTACCACCAACATTAATATAACCAATGAATAAGGCAGCAAAGATACATCCAATTGGATTAGAGAAGCCAAGTAAGGCTACTGGGATACCGTTCCAGCCTTCGTTTGGTAATGTTTCTGTTATTGGTAATGTTTTACCAGTACCACATAAGTAAGTTAAGGCACCACCTACTCCAGCAAAGAATCCTGAAATCATAAGGGCTAAAACGATACATTTCTTTTCGTTCATACCTGCATATCTTGCTGCATCTTTATTGAAACCACATGCTTTTAGTTCATAACCAAAAGTAGTTTTATTCATGATAAACCAAGCAAGTACACAAAGTAAGATTGCAATGATAATACCAAGGTTAACACGATCACCAAAGATCTGATTTAAGCCAAATCCAGGAATACTACGTGCTTTAGATACAGCATAACTTTCTGCACCAGTAGAGTTGTAGATAGTGGCTTTAATACCCTGGATAACAAGTAACATACCAATATAGTTGCACATGATACCAGAAATAACAACGTTTACGTTACGAGCAGCCTTTAAGATACCAGGAATAAGTGCCCATAAAGCGCCAGCAATTCCAGCTCCTAAAATAGCAAAAATCCAAACTAAGTTATCTGGAATAAAAGTTGCTCTTAATGCGATAAATACAGCAGTGAAGCAACCTACCAAATACTGTCCAGGTACACCGATATTGAATTCACCACATTTATAAGCAAATGAAACAGATAGACCAGTCATCATGATTGGTACAGCTAAATAAATAACTTGTCCAATACTAGATAAACCTTCTCTAAAGCCACCTGTTAATAAAATAGATAATCCCTGTAATGCATCACTAGGATTAGCAATTAAGATAATGATAAAACCAACGACTAGCCCCATTAAAATTGCGAGTAAAGAAGACACAATTGATTTGAAGCTGGCACGTTCCATTAAAGCGGGTTTATTACTTTTCATAACCTTCTCCTCTCTTAGAACCTGCCATATAAAGTCCTAATTCCTGAATAGTAGTCTCTTTTGGATTAAGATCCGCAACGATTTCCCCTTCATACATCACTAAAATACGATCTGATAAGTTCATAACTTCATCAAGTTCAAGTGACACAAGTAATACTGCTTTATTGTTGTCTCTTGTCTTAACAATCTGCTTATGAATAAATTCAATAGCCCCAACATCTAGACCACGTGTAGGCTGTACTGCAATAAGTAGGTCATCATTCTGTTCTACTTCCCTTGCAATGATAGCTTTCTGCTGGTTACCACCAGACATACCACGTACAATAGAATTTCTTCCTTCACCTGAACGTACATCATATTCTTCAATAAGACGATCAGCATAAGTATTCATTGCGTCAAAATTAATAATGCCATGATTCTGGAAGTCTTTCTTATAATATGATTTTAAAATTAAGTTTTCACCAAGAGTATAATCAAGAACTAACCCATGTTTATGACGGTCTTCTGGGATATGAGATAAACCATGATCATTACGATAGCGAATACTCTTATGTGTAATCTCTTCATCATTTAAGTAAACATGACCCATATTAGGCTGTTCTAGACCTGCTAAGTTATAAATCAACTCACTCTGACCATTGCCATCAATACCAGCAATACAAACAATTTCACCTTTTCTTACTTCAAATGAAACATCATTTAAAAGAAGTTTATCTGAAGTCTTAGGCTGATAGCTTAAATGGTCAACCTTTAGTACAACATCAGATGGTTTATGTTCATCTTTAGTGACTGTCAAGTTTACCTTATGACCAACCATCATTTCTGATAACTGTTCTTTAGTCACATCAGCTACATTGACTGTACCAACATAACGTCCCTTACGAATGATTGTACAGCGATCCGCTACTGCTTTGATTTCATTTAACTTATGAGTAATGAAAATGATGGATTTACCTTCCTTAATAAGTTCCTTCATGATTTTCATTAACTCATCAATTTCCTGTGGAGTGAGTACTGCAGTAGGTTCATCAAAAATCAAGATATCATTATTTCTATATAACATCTTTAAGATTTCTACACGCTGCTGCATACCAACAGTAATATCTTCAATCTTTGCATCTGGATCAATGTTTAAATGATACTTCTCAGATAAGCTCATCACCTTTTTGCGCGCATTATCTGTTTTAAGTTTACCAAATAACCCCTTCTCTTCAACCCCTAAAATAATGTTTTCCAATACAGTGAAATTATGAACAAGTTTAAAATGCTGATGCACCATACCAATGTTATATTTATTGGCATCATTTGGGTCATTGATTTTAACGCTTTGTCCATTAATCTTTATTTCACCTATATCAGGCTGATAAAGACCAAATAAAATACTCATCAAAGTAGATTTACCGGCACCATTCTCACCTAATAAAGCATGAATTTCGCCTTTTCTTACTTGAAGAGTAATATCGTCGTTTGCTTTAATACCAGGGAATTCTTTTGTGATATTAAGCATTTCAATAGCATATTCCAATATTCTCACCTCTGACCATATTATACTATAAATTGTTCACTTTAAAAATAACTAAATGTATTTTTGAATACCCATAATCTACAGGTAACGATTTAAGAGAAGTGTGGAGCAGAAATATTCAGGATATAGACTATT
>NZ_JBEHVX010000083.1:0-10521 GCF_040227455.1 Catenibacterium sp. RTP21428st1_D7_RTP21428_210409
TTGGAATAAAGGACGATTAAATCACATTTTCGATTTAATCGTCCTTTTTAGGTACACTATATAATTTGGCGCTTACGTTATAACTAACAAAAAAACATGAACATCATGTGTTCATGCTTATTGTTCTTCATCTAATTGTCTTATACCTTTACCATTCTTACGCACTCCTGCCTGCCCAATATAGACAATACCTTTATTGGTCGCTTCATCTCTCCCAAATAAGAAATAGCTGCCTGTTTATTTTAGTTCATCTTTACTCTTACATTCTTCTAATGAGGTACACGGAATTTTAAAGGCAAGACCTGTCCATTTCGCAAGTGCGCATTTAATAATTGTATCAGTTCCTGCAGGTAAGATAAATGGTGCAGCAATTGTATAATCAAATATCACAATGTCTGCCTTATACATGAGAACCTAGATTATAGGCTTCTTTAAGCTTATCATTACTAGATATATCTCCACCACTAGAGACACCACCACAAAGTACAGTACCTTTAATAGATGTCTTTTCAAAGCAGTCAATCCATCCATTTAGTCCAGTAATAGCTTTTTCAAAGACTTCGTCTCCTTCTTCTGCAGCTGTCGCAAGAAGATATACATCTCTGAACTTATAATCTTTAGAATACATTGGATTGAGACGATCAATAAGAGTTTTCATCTGACCACTCATTTCATAATAATAGATAGGTGTAGCCCATACAACAACATCAGCATAAAGTACACTATCCATAATATCCGTAACATCATCCTTAATGACACAATGTCCTAGTTTTTGACATGCAAGACATCCAATACAGAAACGAATATCTTTATTTTTAAGTGAGATATATTCTACCTCATTTCCAGATTCTTTTGACCCTTCTACAAAACTTTTCGCAAGTAATTCTGAATTACTATTACTTCTCAAACTTGTTGATAATACAACGACTTTTTTACTCATAACATCCTTCCTTTCCTATAAGAATAGCTTAAAGGCTAAAGTGAACTTCAAGGCAAGAGAATTATTATTTTCTTTGAAGTGTTTTACCTAATAGTTCTCCTATGAGAGCAATCATAGAATAGGCAATAACATAGACCCATGCTGAAGTGTTGTAATATATGAATAATGTAGGAATAAACAGAATTGCGACAATAAGAGGGTAAATGAAATCAAATTTATTGCTTAATCCATAAATAATGGAAGTGAACAGTGTTATAAGAGGAATGACAATGAGTAGAATAAATATACCACTTCCTGTATCTTTAATTAATATTGGAATAAGATAGAAAGTAATGAAAATAATGAGATAATAGATCAGTTCTTTTTAATTTTATCCATAATTACATCTCCTTATGATTATACATTACATAAATTAACGTGATTTTTTTTAAATAGAATACACCAATCAGATACAAGACAATTCCAATCAAAAAAGGAATCGAATATAGATAGGCAATTTCAACTGGAGCACTCGTTCCTCCCACTTTAATGTGCTATTCCATATTACAATAGTTATAAGCAACAACAGCACACATAATATGAGAGAGAATAAGCGAGAAATAGTTTTCATAATGAATCCTACAAGTTCATTAAATTATCCTTTAAATCTAATATTTTAGTTTCAATTTGTTTAATAATTTTCACGAATTCTTCATCGATTTTACCTGTAGGATCTTCTAAACCCCTGTTATCATTAAAAGGTCTTCCTACGAAAGGACATCCTACATTACATCCCATAGAAATCGCAATATCTGGTTTTGGGATATCCTTTATAAGTTTAGAGTATTGCGCCTCTTCCATATCTATGCCATACACCTGTTTCATTATACGAACAGCATCTTGATTAATGACCGTTTTTGTTTCTGTTCCTGCAGAATAGCTTTCAAAAACATCAGATGCGAGATAATGTCCTAATGCTTCAGCTATCTGACTCCTACATGAATTATGAACACATATAAATGCAACTTTCTTTTTATCCATAATAAGGACATCTCTCCTTTATACATTGTTTATTCAGTTTTGAATAGTGACAAGATGGATGTTCATATTCTAAAGTAACATCATAATGTGCATTGATATAATCAATCGCATTCTTAAATGAAATCATTGCGTCTCTTTTACAACATCTAGGCCCATTGATTTCACCTAAGTTCTTTAATGCGTTTGAAGTAAATTCCATATGGTCTCCCCAGGTACCATCTAGCGATAATGGTCCTGTATGATCAATGAGTGATAATGCTGCACCAAGTGATGTGACTGCACCGCATACACCCCATAAACCACACATAGCACCAGGCATTCTCAATCCTTCTATCATAATTTTATTTAATGCATCATCTAAATCAATTTCACCACCTGCATTTTTAAATGCAACGAGCAAACATGCTCCATCTAAAATGTGATGTTCTGGTCCATGAATATTGATATAGCCATGATCTACAATTCTTTTAAATATCTGTATAGGGTTGTTTCCTTTTTCTTTCTTTATATCCTTGAGTATTAATTCAGCCTTTTCTTGTATTGTCATGAAAACCTCCTCCTTTATTCCATTATATAGTAAAAGCGACAGAATTTCCCTATCGCCCTAATTATTTCTATTTTTTCTTAGATATGCGGATCATCAAAGGTATTTCAACCCATAACATCGCAATCCACCCTATCAAGTAAGAATAAGGTAAGGCTTCTATTTCAAAGTTCCATATTAAATGAAAAAGTAAAAAACGAGACTACATTGAATCTCGTTCTAGTTAATATATTCATTATTCTAATGTAAGAAGTAATGCCATCTTGAAACGTTTAGATGCTTTGACTGCATGCATGCCACCCTTCGCAAAACAGAAGTTCTCTCCTGCTTTAATGACATGGTCTTTACCCTCATAACTGATGATACCTTCACCATCTAATGCGAAGATGATAGCTTCTCCTGGTGCTGCATGTTCAGTAAGTCCAGTTCCTTCATCAAATGCCATTACTACAAATTTCATCTTATCATTATATACAATATCCATATTGATAATCTTACCTTCTGAATAAGGTAATAGTTCTGCAAGTTTAAATACTTCTCCTGGTTTAATCATTTCGTTCATAATATCTGTCCTCCTAATCATTGCTTCTGTATATATGACACCATCTTTAGTTCTTATACCTATTGGGGTATCAGTGAATGTAATAAAACTTTCCTTTTCTTTAACTACTTTAGTATAGCCATTATTTCCATAGACTTCCAACTGACCTTTCAAGACATAAATCATCTTATAATAAGGATAGATTTCTGCACTTATATCTGTATTTCTTGCGAGTGAGAAATAAGTGAGTGTATCATTTACTACTTTAGAAGTCGTACAGCCTGGTATTGGCTGATTATCCTTTGTGATAGAGAAGACTTCTCCTATTTTTTCATTCATGTCTAACTCCTTTCTTAATGGGATGTCTAATAACTGTTTTCCATTTTTCTGGTGCGACTCTTCTTGCATCAGAAAGATATATTTCATGATGTAGTCTTTCTTTTGAAAGATCATTGATATATCCATTTTCTTCTAGATATTCATCCATAAGTGCAACAGAAACTGGTTCATCATCAAAAGGACCAATATGCATCATCTGTACACATAATCCCTCCTCTATAGTAAGAAATTCTGCACAAGAACAATCCATCTTTTTCTTAATAGAAGCAGTTTCTACTGCCCATTCAAAATCTTTTTTAGTAATAAAGTCTGGTAAACGAATCACTGAAATCCAATTAAAAGTAGATTTATCATCATAATCTATACCTTCAATACCATCCTGCCACCAGAAACCTTCTAGTGGAGGAACCACATATTCAAAGAATCCTTCTATCTTATAATTTGTTTTATAGCTCATCTTAAGTGTATAAGCGACTGCATATAGTACACTAATAGCCTCCTGATAAGCCCCACCTTTCTCATTTGGATCTCCTTGTCCTCTTACCGCAATATAGTTAGCATGAGGGATAGTGACTATCATGGGTTTATTTTTAGGCATGTAGAATTCTTTATATTCTTTCTTAAAATCAAAAGCCATATATTACCTCCTGTATTAATTAGCATAGAAAAAATCTAGAACATCTTTATATACTATTTCTTTATTTGTTTCATTGAGTAGTTCATGTCTTTTATCTTTGTACAGTTTGCTCTTGATATTTTCATAGCCTACTTCTTTTAAAAACTCTTCTAATTCATTAAACTTCTGCTTTCCTTGAATGACTGGATCATCAACACCTGCAATTAAGAATATAGGCAAAGAACTATTTTGAGGAATCCAATCTTCTTTGATGAAAGCTGATTTTAATAACTGGAAAAGATTCATAAAGCCGCTTGTAGTAAAAGTAAACCCACATAGAGGATCGGTGTTATATTCATACACAGTCTGTAAGTTAGAACAGATCCATTCATTTTCAGTTTTATAGCCTTTGTTGTAGTATCCTACAGATAATCTATTCAGAATCTTATTAGGTTTATGTTCTTTATAAAATAATCCAGTAAGTTTTCCTGCAAATAATGCTAGATCAACAAGTTTATTTTCTGTAGGTGGACCACACAATACAATCTTTTCAATATGCTTTTCATATTTCTTTAGGTAGTTTCTAGAAACCAATGTACCCATACTATGACTAAATATAGAAATATTTAATGTAGGATATCTGTATTTTAAATATTCTGTAACTAGATAAGCATCATCTACAATATATGTTATATCGTTTGTATAGAAATATCCTAAATGTGATGTGTCTTTTACACTTGCACCATGTCCTCTATGATCATGAATGGCACAAATATAGCCTTGTTGTGACAAATAGTTCATAAAGTCATAATAGCGTTCTTTATGTTCAGACATGCCATGTATTAACTGAATAATACCGATAGCCTCTCCTTCTGGTTCAATAATAGCGAGTTCTAGGGGTAATTGATCTCTTTTTGATAAGAGTGTTTCAATAATCATATGTATTTACCTCGTTTCAAGTATATTTTTTGTACAATTTAATACTACAGAATTATTATGAACTTTATATGATGTATCTAAATATGAAGAGTCATTCTTATTATTCCTAAAATAAGCAAATGTACTGGATAGAAGAAATAGTTGAATAACTTATTTTGTCTCCCTCTTTCTCCGTTATAAGTCAGGTTTAAACCAAATCCGAGTAATGCCCATGGTTCCTTAAACATTGACGCATAACAAAATGGTATAGAATAGATATATTTATCATGAAATATATACATGAAATATCCAATAAGTACGGCATGATGTTCATAATCTAATCCTAGATTCATAGCTATAAAACACATAACTGCGACAATGAGGATGGATATAACATACCATAATGGTTTATTCAGTTTCTCTTTTAATACATCTATAATCCATATAATGGCAAGTACAAATGACAGTGTAAGCATGATATTGTTCCAGTTGGGTTCAAAGAACACAGCCGATGTACACATATCAAATGGAACTTCAGAAATGATTCCAAATAGTAAAAGAGTTCCTAAGTATTTCCATTTATTTCTTGTATGGAAGTACCCTTCTATTAATAAAAATATAAATATAGGAAAAGCGATTCTTCCTAAAATATCAAATAGATCACTTATTCTATTAAACAATCCACCATCTAGATTAGGATAGATAATAGCTTTATTGAAATGATCAATCAACATTGAGACAAATGCGATATATTTTAATTTTGCACCTGAGAATATCTTGATTCTCTCTTTTATATTATTCATATGTCTCTTCCTTTCAAATCTATTATACCATAAAAGGCTGATTCACAAAGGAATCAGCACCTGTATGCTAGTATTTTACTCTTTCTCTTATATAAGGACTAAAGTCTATTCCACTCTTACGATCAATGAATGTATTACAGTTGATATTCAAATCTAATAATTCATGTTTATCGACTCTTACTTTCAATCTTAAATCTCTGCTTAATGAGTTTGCAGGTATAAAAAAAAGAAAGAAATTAATCTTTCTTTGTGATGATATGCTTGATTTCATCATCTTTCCAGATAACTAAATCACAATCAAAACCTTCTTTAATAACTCCTGTATTTTTTAAACCTAATACTTGAGCAACATTCTGAGTAAAGAATGGTAAAGCTTTTTCATATCCTAATGCATTCTTTAAAGAAATAAATTCTTTCTTTAAGTTAGAGACTGGTGTAATACCAATTTCTTTGATAGAACCATCTTCATTATATGTAGACCATGAGCCTTGTGCATCACTAGAAATAGTGACTTTAGAAGTATCCTTAAACTGTTTAATGAATTCTAAAATTTTTCCATCACCTTCACATGTTAAGTCAACTGTACCACCCATTTCAGCAAACTTGAGTGCATCTTTAAATAAGTGTGGATTACGACTACAATGTGTAGGCTGGAATAAAGAAACAGGAATATCTGCTCTTTCTAATGCATGAAATACAGGAGTTAATCCTTGTTTTTCATCACCCATATGAAGTGTTAAATTCGCCTGTTTTCCAGCAATTAAACTTGCTGTACGAATTTGAGAAGCTAAACGAACAAGTTCATCATCAGTAATATGACTTGATCTATGATCACTTAAAGCAAGCTTAACACCTAGAATACTATCAATAAATACAATATCATCTTCTACTGAATCAGTGAGCGTATATGTAGGATATGTATAACTTCCTGTTAGAATATAAGTATGGACACCTTTATGACTTAACTCTTTAGCCTTCGCAAATAATTCTTTTGTGTTTCTTGTATAGCCATCTGTACCTAATAATCCAATCACAGTAGTAATACCTGCATCTAGTATTTCATGTGCTTCAATAGGTCTAGCACGAGAAATAAAGCCTGCTTCTCCCCCACCACCAGTAATATGTACATGACGATCAATAAGACCTGGTGTAAGGATACAACCTGTCCCATCAATTGTTTCAATAGAATAAGGATATGTGATATGATCATCTATCTTTTCTATTTTAGAATCTGAAATCAATACGTCTTTGACACCTAAATCTTCTGGTGCATAGACTTGAATGTTTTTAATTAGTTTCATACTTTTTCACCTCAATGAGTATTATATATTAGACAAGTAGGTCATGTCATGTGAATTAGAGATAAAGTGTAAAAACACCTATCAGAAACGGTAGGTGCTCGTCTAATGTTGTGTCATTATTTCTTTGAATCAGTATACAATCCATATCCTAAAAACAAAATACCAATGACCATTGCTATAATGGCTTCTATTGATAGAAATGGTCCTACATATTCTAATCCTTTTTTAAACAGAGAAGCATCTTTTGTAGCAATATTACTCATGAACATAGCAGCTGATATGTATTTTGCAGAAACTAGAATTACGGATATCAGACAGAAAATAACACCAACACCTTTATTATTCATATTAGATCCTCACTTTCTTTGACAACTTAATTATATCATAATGACAAATATAAGAATAAGTTTTCTCATAAAAAATCCAGTTAATATTACAAGCATTTATGCACTTTGATATGCTTACAAATGATTTTCAAAAACTCTATATCAAATACAATCGTTTCTAAATCATGTGCAGCTTGATATATAGCAAAATCACTTACATATGCTGTGAGTGGATCACAATTCATCTCTACATCGTGAACAATTTACTAGAAAATTTTAAAGCAACAATCCTAGTTCTTTGCATTCTCTTTTAGTTCCAAAATATACCTATCAAAATCGGACATAAATAATCTGTCCTGAATGATACGATATTTTTCAAATTCGGTTTCGGCTTTTGCTTTAGCAATCTCTGCAGTTATTTTACCTGCATCCTGAAGAACATCTCTATCATCAGCCATGAGGAATAGATCTAAACGTTTTGACCAATCTTCCATTGTCATTGGAATATAACGCTCTGCACGATCCTCTGCCAAATCAAGATAAGCAGATACAATACGTTCTAGAGAACGCATTTCCTTTTTACTCAAATAATTCTTCGCAATGGTCACATCACTTTTTAGAATCTTACCTTCTGGTGCAGCAGCCCAAGTAGTTAATCCCATATGGGGCTTTTCTGCATCTGCTCGTTCATAAACCAACTCTGCTGCTGTTCGATCGCAATCAAGAGATGTGGCATAGATGTCTGTTATCTTCTGATAGAATCTACGTTCAGAGATACGAATTTCGCGAATCTGTTCAAGCAAACGGTCGAAATACTCTACTGTAAGCACTGATCCACCGTTTTTTAGACGTTCATCATCCATGACCCAACCTTTGATTGTATAGTCCTTAACGATACCATTAGCCCATTTGCGAAACTGTACAGCTCTCTCGTTATTCACTTTGAATCCAACTGCAATAATCATTTGAAGATTGTAGTGCTTTGTATTACGAGTGATTTTACGTGAATCTTCAGTTTGAACTATTAGAAAATTTCGAATAGTTGCGGACTCTTCTAATTCACTATCTGCATAAATCTTCTTAATATGAGCATTTATCGTTGGTAAACTAACGTCATATAATGTGGCCATCATCTTTTGTGTTAACCATATATTCTCATCTTCATAGCGCATTTCAATACTGTTCTGCTGATCACCTACAGAGGCAACATATGTTAAGTATTCTGCTGCACTAGAACGAATTGTTATTTTATCATTTTTCTTTTTACAATTGAGGAACATAAAAAAGATTATAAAAAGATTGTAAACTTCCCATATTCCGTAGTATATTGTTAGACGGTAGTTTTAAATGTTAGTTCAATATAGAATGAACTGTTTAAAAATAAGATTATAGGAAGAGGATAGAATGATGAACATAGGATTTGATAATGAAAAATATTTGCAGATGCAGTCTGCTCATATTCGCGAACGCATTGCTCAATTTGACAACAAGCTCTACCTAGAGTTTGGTGGAAAACTATTTGATGACTTCCATGCATCTCGTGTACTCCCAGGATTCCAGCCGGATTCTAAGATGCGTATGTTAATGCAGCTTAGCGACCAGGCCGAGATTGTGATTGTTATCAGCGCAGAAGATATCGAAAAAAATAAAGTACGTGGAGATCTTGGCATCACTTATGATGTAGATGTCCTTCGTTTGATGTCTATTTTTGAAGAACATGGTCTGTTTGTAGGAAGTGTCGTTATTACAAAGTACAGCGGACAGCAGAGCGCTTCCTTATTTAAAAACAAATTAGAGAAGCTTGGAATTAAGGTATATCTTCATTATCCAATTGAAGGATACCCTTCTAATATTCCACATATTGTCAGTGATGAAGGTTATGGAAAGAATGAGTTTATCGAAACATCTCGTCCACTCATTGTTGTTACTGCACCTGGACCTGGAAGTGGTAAAATGGCAGTCTGTCTTTCCCAGCTCTACCATGAGCATAAAAGAGGCATCTGCGCCGGCTATGCTAAATTCGAAACATTCCCAATTTGGAATATCCCAGTGAAACACCCAGTTAACCTTGCATATGAAGCTGCAACTGCAGATCTGAATGATGTAAATATGATTGATCCTTTCCACCTAGAAGCTTACGGAAAGACTACAGTTAACTATAACCGCGATGTAGAAATCTTCCCAGTACTCAATGCAATGTTCCAGCGTATTTATGGACAAAGCCCTTATAAGTCTCCTACAGACATGGGAGTTAACATGGCCGGAAATTGTATCTGTGATGATGCCGCATGTAGGGATGCTTCTTGTCAGGAAATCATCCGTCGCTACTACGATGCAAGAAGACGCGCTCTTGCTGGCAAATGTTCCGAGGAAGAAGTATATAAAATCGAGATGCTTATGAATCAGGCTGGTATTACGGTCCACGATCGTCCAGTTGTTGACGCTGCTCTTTCTCGTGCAGAAGAAACAGAAGCTCCTGCTGCTGCATTAGAGCTTGCAGACGGCCGCATGATCACAGGTAAGACTACAGATCTCCTTGGTCCTTGCGCAGCACTCCTTTTAAATGCACTCAAAGAGCTTGCTGGTATTCCACACAGTCAGCCAGTCATCTCACCTGCAGCAATTGAACCAATCCAGACTTTAAAAACACAGTATCTTGGAAGCAAAAACCCACGTTTGCATATGGACGAAGTGTTGATTGCATTATCTGTCAGCGCAGCTTCTGATCCAAATGCTCAGAAAGCATTGGAACAGCTTCCTAATCTAAAAGGATGTCAGGCTCATACATCGGTTATGGTCAGCGATGTAGACAGAAAACTATTTATGAAGCTTTCTATCCAGGCAACTTTTGAAGCAAAATATGAAAATAATTCTGTGATTTTTTCTAAAAAAGGTATATAACCCTAAGTAGTCTTCATCTTTTGAAGAAAGAAACAAAAAGAGACTTATCGCAAAAAAAATAAGTCTCTTTTTTGATTTGTTTCTCATACCCAGTCAATCCGACTACCCTTCCCAGTCTTTTTCAAAATAAATTCTGTGTTGATCTGTTCTTTTTGATTCACTGACTTGAGAAGTGATTCATATTATTTGTAAGATCGTAAGCGCCAAATTATATAGTGTACCTAAAAAGGACGATTAAATCGAAAATGTGATTTAATCGTCCTTTATTCCAA
>NZ_JBEHVX010000084.1:0-10414 GCF_040227455.1 Catenibacterium sp. RTP21428st1_D7_RTP21428_210409
GAATAAAGGACGATTAAATCACATTTTCGATTTAATCGTCCTTTTTAGGTACACTATATAATTTGGCGCTTACGTTAGAAGACTAGATAATTCTTCTATAGAATAATCATAACTGTTTGTAAACCAATTCATATATACAGATATAATACCAGGAATACACAAATCAACTGCTACTTTAAATCTTTTTTGATCTAGTGTTTCTGTTTCTTCAATACGCTGTTGTACATATTTTCTAAGAATATCTACAGTCTTTACAATAAGAAAAGAACGGTTATTTGTATTAAAAAGTAAACTATAGAATTCTAGATCATGATTTACTGTTTCTGTAAACTTAATAAAGATTTCAGTTAAGAAATCAGCCATATTAGTAAACTCGACTGTACCAATGTTTTTGATAAAAGCTGCGACTACTAGATTTTCTATTTCTTCCATGACATCATTGATATCTGAATAGTAATTATAAAATGTTTTACGGTTAATATTGGCTCTTTTCGCAACATCTGTAATTGTGATTTGATTTATATCTTTTTCATTTAACAGCTCTACAAAAGCTTTAAATATTGCATGCTTTGTCTTGACAACTCGTCTATCTGTCTTTTTCTCCATTCTTATTACCCATTTTCTATACAATATGTATCTTTAGCAACATTTCTATTGTGTTTTGACCATATATTGTTTCAATTATTTATATTATAATACAGCCAGATTGCTGGTTTCAACAAGAGGGGATATATAAATGACATATATTATTCAAAAAAAATTACGTTATTTAGAAAATGCTGGTCGCTTAAATGAAACTAAGAACTATATTCAACACGGTTCTATTTCTGTCTATGCACATTGTGTCAATGTAGCACGTATGAGTGTCAGAATAGCTAAATGGCTCCCAATACAGGTTAATATGGATGCTTTAGTCATTGGTGCATTACTTCATGATTATTTCTTATATGATTGGCATGATGGAAAAGGAAGACATTTTCATGGCTTTACTCATCCAGAATGCGCTTTTAGAAATGCAGAAAAGGATTATACACTCTCACCACGAGTTAAAAATATTATAATTAGACATATGTTTCCTTTGACTCCTGTTCCTCCTACATGTACTGAAGCATGGATAGTATGTATTGCAGATAAGATTTGTGCCATAGAAGAGACATTGTTTAGAAGATGAGCTAGAATTTCTAGCTTTTTTTAAATCGAAGTGAAAAGTCGCTTACTGGTTATATGTATCATATAGGATTGTAGTGGTTGCCAATATAGCTTTATTTTAGCTTTTTATTTTGATTTGAACACTAAAATAACGATATGAGTAATCATAGGTGATCTCTCCATGATACTTATTGACTATATTCATAATAGAACGCATTCCAAACCCATGACCACAATCTTCTTTAGTTGTATTGAAGTTTGGGTTATCTACAAGAGGATTATTGATACTGGTATTCTTAATATCAATAACGAAATCATTACTCTCTTTATAAATATCAAGAATAATCTTCTTAATAGACTTTGATGTACAATTCTCAATCGCATTATCTAATAGATTACCTAGTAATACATAGAAATCTACTTTATCCATAGGGATATCATCATCAAATTGACTGGCAATAAATTCAATATTCTTACCTTTAATCTTAGATAATTGAGAAGCTAATATAAGATTCAAAGATGCATTCCCTGTATCCACTGTTTGTGTTTCGTTGATTCTACGTAATTGGTTATTAATATGATTATGAAGTGATTCATAATCTTTTTTTCACAATCTTCCAGTAATGACAACAACATATGATTCATATCGTGCTTGATCTTTCTGATTTCATTCATATGAGTAATGATATTTTCATAATTTTTCTTATTGAATTTCAGTTCCTCATTGTTTAATTTTACTAGATAATTCTCTTTTTCTATATTTAGTATTCTATTAACCATCTGGTAGATCAACATCACAAGAATAGTAATCAATACAATTTCTATAGAACTTTCAAGGGGAAGAGAACCTTTTTTGAAAATAGTAATAAGATAGGACAGATAGATAAGTGTTAATACAGAATGGATACCAAGATAGAAGGCGGTATATTCTTTAATACGCAGTAAATAATTCTTAAATAAATGTCCTGTAAGAAGTAAAAATACACATAAAAGGATATCTGAACCATAGATTGTATCATGAATAGGTAAAACTAGATCATATATGAAAATATTGATGCCCCATGCCACAAGAACATAGGTAAGAACCTTTAGAAATATGAAATAGAGAGATATAAATAAACATTCTAGAACACTGTCCTGCTTAAACAGAATGAGGCATAAACCTAATATACATAGACTCATAAGTCCATTATGTATGAACATAGAAGAAATAATAGAAACAGATGATAATAATAGTACAGAACCAATAAACTTGATTAAATTCTCTTTAATGCTGATAGAATAGACATAATAGAAGAATGACAACACCATCAAAGATAATGCGATGAAACTTATATTATTTGTTTCTAACATCAATGATGCACCTCCTTCATATACTCTAATACAAGCTTTTTCTTTCTTCTGCTTATTGGTATCTGGTAATGCTCACTTATATATAATGTTGTACCTTCTAGCTTAGTCGCCTTTTTCATATTTGCGAGATAAGAACGTTCAACTCTTTTGAAATGATTTGAATCAATCGTCTTTTCTACATCACCTAGCTGCATATTGACAGTAATAGAAGATGTATCAAAATGTATTTCTGTTTGATGATTGAAGCTTTCACAATAAAGAATAGACTCTTTTCTTAATATATAGGCATTTCCATTGATATAGAATGTCACGCTTGGATGTAAATGAGACAAATGATAGTTGATTTCTTCTAATACATCAGGCATTTCTATATCTAGATTCTCTTTTCTAATAAAGTCAAAAGGATGAATATTACATGCTTTATAAACCAGTTCATTATGACTGGTAATAAAGATAATTAACGTATTTTGATGTCTTTTTTTATACTCTTTCGCAAGTTCTAATCCTGAAACATGAGGCATATCGATATCAAGAAATAAGACATCAAAATATATATCTATAGGAAACTGTAAAGCATTCATATATGTATTAACCTCTATATCTGTAGATGAGAAGAAATCACTTATATGATGACAAACATGTTTTAAGTCATCTTCTTCATCATCTACAACCGCAATTCTATATGCCATAGATTCCATCTCCTTATCATTGACGCTTTCAAATAGACCATTAACGATCACACAATTGAATATATATTATGTATTATTTAAAATGAAATAAACAAAAGAACTATTAAATATATTCTAACATATTAAGGAGATAATTTATGAAACAATTCTTCTATTTGAATACCCACAAACCACAGGTATGCTATAAACACATTTTTAATAAGATCCTCTTAAACAGCAATAATTTAGAACAGATAAAGATTAAAAGGACTGTCTCCTGCATATTATGGTTATTCAAATTGATATTTAGTAGATTATTATATAATTTTATTGATATAGGTTTCAAATTAGATATAATTCTGTTTGTAAAACAAGTTTACTATTTATAGGTAGAAAGAGGCGATTTCTATTATCCAATTTTTATTGAGTATATAAATAATGATAATATTGAAACTAAATCAGAAGCATATAAAAAGATAATGTCGAAATTTCTTAATAGTACTAAGAATAATACTAATAAACGGTTATCTGAACATTTTATGTCACCAGTAATTATACAAGACATTATTCAATATTTATGTATATGTAAAGATAAAATTTCTGAACTTCAAAATATTATTAATAAAGAACTCTTTATTTAATTACCCATAATCAACAGGTAAATCCAATTATTGAAATCATTTTTTATATATAAATGCCAACATAATTGAAACTGTCATTTCATATTTTGATAATTGCCTGTGGAATATGGGTATTCAAATTCTTCTACTTATTTAAATCCAAAAAGAAACTTCTCTTATTTTCTATTTATTTCATTGTAGTTATTGTAGGAATATTCATCAGTTATAAAGGAGCTTATGCATCTATCCCTAATAATGAAATGATACTCATGAAATCAAAGGATCCTGAAATGGGTTTAGACTTCTTCTATTACTTACAGGATTCAGGACTTACACTTATATTATATGTCCTTACTACTCTCATTCTTCCTAATATCATTAGTGCTGATTTCTTATTATATGAGCATAATAAATTCAATCATTTTCTGATAACACGTATGTCTTCTTCTCTTTATCATAAAAAAAGAAAGACGATTCAATTTCCTTGCGACATTCATTCTTATTCTTATGACTCATTTACTTACAATACTAATCATTCATCTTTTCTTTTTTAAGATATCTTTTTCTATTAATCCAATCTATATGAACGCGACAAGACAGACTAATCTATTATCTTGTTCATTACTTCTTAATCTTATTATCTATATGATTCTTTCATCATTTGGTTATGCAATCTTTTCTCATTTCTTGTTCTCATTACAGTATTTTATTAAGAATGTTTATCTCTATAGAACGCTTGGACTACTTGTATCTCTTATTCTTTATATTGGTGCGTCAGTTTTATCTCATACATTCTATAATACATCAGGAAGCTTGACTGCCACATTGGCTTATTTCCTTAATATCATTAATATTCTCACTCCAAGCATTATTAAAAGTCCTGTTTTAAATAACAATCCTCATCTCTTCTATATTGGTACGACATTACTCTATTATCTTTTGTCATCTATTCTTTTTGGAATGAGGGATTATCATGACTCCACTACTTAAGCTTATTAAGAAACAGGACACTATTTCACTTATTATTTTGATTCTTCTTATTCCTGTAGTCACTAGATTAAGTAAAAGAGTAAACTTCATCTATATTCTCCTTACAAGTAACTATGTTACCTTGATTTTGAATATTACTTATCTAGTGATTATGTATAAGAAGGTGATGGTCATCAATGGGATTAATCATACTTTGATTTTGCGTCAAGGCTATAAGAATACAAAACATAATATCTATGCCTTTATGATCTTGACTACACTTCTTTTCTTAGCTATTCTCTATGGCTTCTTATTTCTTGTATATGGTATCTCTCAAATGAGTATCAAGCGACTATTGATGTTAGTTATTTATACATTGTTATTTCTATTTGAGATATCCATTATTTACTTGCAGTTCAATAGAAAATCAAATATTCTCTATATCGCTTTACCTATCATTATCAATCTTGCTTATCATTACATGTTCTTCTAGGAGGAAATAAAGATGTTGAAAGTCAATCATATTAAAAAGAGCTTTAAACAAAACACTGTATTAGAAGATATCAATCTAGAAATAAATAAAGCAGAATGTCTCTATATACATGGAAAGAATGGATGTGGTAAATCTACACTCTTTAAGATCATCTGCGATATTATTCAAACTGATTCAGGCACTATTAAAAAGAAGCCTGATACATATATAGGTGCATTTATAGAAAATCCAGGATTTATTGAAAATGAAACTTTAAGATTCAATCTTGAGTTTCTTGCTTCTATCAATCATAACTATAATGAAGAAAGAATAAGAGAACTATGTCATATGTACTCATTAGATTATGATAGTTCTTCCACACTTAAGAATTATTCTGTAGGTATGAGACAAAAAGCAGGTATTATTCAAGCAGTGATGGAAGATCAGAACCTTATTTTCTTTGATGAACCAACAAGAGGCTTGGATGAAGAGAGTATTATCGTATTTGAGAATATGGTCAATACACTAGTAGAAAGTGGTAAAAGTATAGTGATTGCATCACATGACCGCTTAGCACGTGTAAACTATACGCATACCTATTTACTAGAAGAGGGGAAGCTTCAAAGTGAAGACTATTAAGCACTATGTTTCTCTCTTCATTCTTTTTCTTATATGTAAAGAAGTATTTCATATCAACTTTATTGATTATGCAGATATCAAATATTTCTTTCCTCAAAGACCTATTTATATTGTTTTTTCACTTCTAGTTAATTACTTGTATTTAAAAATAGTATTTGACTGTATCTTCCAGTATATAGAAATAGATATATTCTCAATCATCAGAATGGGAAGAAAGAAGTATCATACAATGATGTTCAAAAGAATAGTATATACACTTGTTGTATTTGTTTTGTTTTCTATTCTCACTGATTTCTTCTTCTATGATATTTGTATCTTAGGACTTATAGGAACAGTCTTCATTGAAATAGTTGTAGGACTATGTATGTCTTTATTCTATAAAAGATTAGGAACGCATACGTTCATGATTGCATTCATACTTATCACGTTTACTAAATATCTCATTACTTTGGCTTCAGGAATTATGTCTTGAAGCCTTTTGTGTTATTATAGTCTCTAGGAGGTGTTCTATGAAACTCATATTTTGTGATATGGATGGTTCATTACTGAATCACTATAAAAAAATCTTACCACGAACACTAGAAACACTCATCAAACTACAAGAGAAGGGAATAGGTGTGATTCTCTCTAGTGGTAGACATATTAATAGTCTAAAGAAGTATGGCAATATGCTTCATTTTGAAAAATTTCCAATGAGTGGCTATTCCTGCATCAATGGCCAAAGCTATCATGATCATTTAGGTAATAAGATATTTGAACATGAACGTTTAAACTATGACGATTATCTAAAAATAAGAAAATATGCGAAAGATCATCATTATGGCTTTATCGTATATATAAAGAATAAAAGAATCATGTTTCACTATAACGAATCATTACTTGTTCGATTACTACATCTTCATAAACCAATACACGTTGATACAATCTTTGATAAGTTTGTCTTTTATGGATGTCCTTCTTTTGACACACAAGGATTAGATTATACATGTTCTTTAGTTGATCCTTATTGGCTTGAAATAGGACCAAAAGGTGTGGATAAAGGAACAATGTTAGAAAGAATTGCAGAGTATCACCACATAGATTTAAATGATACAATTGCTTTTGGAAATGGTGAAAATGATCTTCCTATGCTTATTAAAGCGGGAACAGGTGTCGCAATGGGTAATGCATTTAAACATGTGAAAGAACAATCCGATGCAGTATGTGATGATTGTGATTGTGATGGAATAGGTAAATATCTGGAGGAATTACTATTATGATGAATATGACAAGTTATTATGATTTTTCAGGACAGAAGTTTGGTTATCCTCTCTCTTTAAGTATCAACAGTTTTGATCGTCATATCTTTTCTAGACAAAATAGTTTAGAGCTCTCTTATGTCTTGCAGGGAGAATATCAGATAGTGACAGAGAAGTTTACTTCTAAGTTATCTAAAGGTGAACTTGTGATGATTGCCCCTGGAGATATACATTTAATTTCTCATAAGAAAGATGGAGTGATTCTTACAATACATATAGATTTTGATCGTATGACTTCTGCCATGAGTGGGAATAGTAATGAGGCTTTTTCTACAATGATTGTCACAAATCAGGCCTATGATCAATTAAAAAATAAGATATCAGGAATCCTCAAACTTATTAGACAGGAAAACTATAACCTATATACTTTGAATGCCTATATGATGGATATTCTCTCTATTGCTTCTCAGGTCTCATTCTCTATGTCTTCTTTACCTTTACAGGATGAAGCCCATAAGAACTATATGCAGGCTATTTTATATATAGACTCATACTATAATGAAAATCTTACTTTAGGTGATGTGGCAGATACACTTTCATTTAGCTTAAGTTATACGTCTAAACTCTTTAAGAAGTTTACTGGTATTACTTTTATTAAATACTTAAACAGTGTACGTATTCGTGCTTCTCTAGAAGATCTGTTAGAAGGAATAAAGAATATATCAGAGATATCAGATGAATGTGGTATGCCTAATTCTAAGGCTTATACAGAAGCGTTTAAAGAGATCTATGGTATATCACCTAGCAATTATAGAAAACGTTTTAAGAAGAATTTTGCGCCTACTGTAGAAAAAGAAATGAAACTTCATGACTTTGATAGTATACTAGAAGACTTTATTAATGAAGAAGAAACAGTCTATGAAGATGAAAAGTGTAAGATTACTTTAAATGCAGAACATATTAAACTAGAAACAGAAGAAGAAATTAAAATATCAAACAAAGGTAAGCGTATACAAATTGTTTTATAACAGTCATATATTGTCTTCTTATAACTACAAGAAGGCAAAATATGACTGTTTTTATATATGCGCATGATTTTTTATTCACAAGAGGAGTGTTATAATGGTGACGAAAGAGAGGATATATCAATGAAGGAATTTTCACATTTATTTTCACCTATTAAAGTCGGTGAAACAGTCGTAAAAAACAGAGTTTTTATGCCTCCTATCAGTACAAACTTAGCTGATAAAGGTTATGTAACTGATGCGCTTGTTGCACATTATGCAGCACGTGCAAAGGGTGGTGTTGGTTTAATCGTTACTGAAGTCACTACCGTAGAACCAACATATATCTATTTACCAGGAGATATGTCTATTCATGATGATAGCTTTATTCCTGGATGGAAAAAATTAACTGAAGCTGTACATCAGTATGATTGTAAGATCTTACCACAGTTATTCCACCCAGCTTATATGGCTTTCCCAATTCCTGGTACACCAAGATTAATCGCACCAAGTAATGTAGGACCATATTATGCAAAAGAAGCACCACGTTCAGTTACTAAAGAAGAATTAAAGGTTATTATTAAACAGTTTGGTGAAGCAGCTTTAAGAGTAAAGACTGCAGGAGCTGATGGTGTTGAAATCCATGCAGCACATGCGCATGGTTTATTAGGTGGTTTCTTATCTCCTTTATATAATAAGAGAACAGATGAATACGGAGGAGATATCTCTTGTAGATTAAGACTTACTTTAGAAGTCATTGAAGAAGTACGTAAGATGTGTGGTAAGGACTTTATCATTGATGTACGTATTTCTGGTGATGAATATACTGATGGTGGTTTAAACATCAATGATATGATCTATGTTTCTAAGACATTAGAAAAAGCAGGTGTTGATATGCTTCATGTTTCTGGTGGTACAACTATTGCGAGAGGAAGTTCTATTCCAGCACCAGGTACTAAGATGGGTTCACATGCTTTATTAAGTGAAGAAATCAAGAAGCATGTATCTATTCCAGTGGCAACAGTAGGACGTATTACTGAACCTTGGATTGCAGATGAACTTATTGCGAATGATAAAGCAGATATCTGTATGATGGGTCGTGCTAACTTATGTGATGCAGAATTTGTGAACAAAGCAATGGATGGTCATGTAGAAGATATTAGACCATGTATTGGATGTTTACGCTGTTTAACAGGCATCATGTTTGGTAAACGTGTATCTTGTACAATCAATCCATCATTAGAAATTGAAAATGAAGATACTATTACAGAAGCTAAAGAAAAGAAGAACATTCTTGTGATTGGTAGTGGACCAGCAGGTATGGAAGCTGCATTCGTGGCTCATAAGAGAGGTCATCATGTTGTATTATGCGAAAAGGATGATAAGTTAGGTGGAGAAATGAACTTAGCTGCAGTTCCTATCGCAAAACAGGATTTAACACTCGTTATCAAGTATATGGCTCATAAACTTGAAGGTGTGGATGTAAGATTAAATACAGAAGTGACATTAGAAATGTTAAAGAATGAGTTTAAGGATTATGAAGTTATTGCAGGTACTGGTGCATCTCCAATCGTTATTAATCCATTTACTCAGTTTAAATCATGGATGACAGCTGATGATGTACTTGCTGGTAGAGCGTTCCCAGGTCGTAAGATCGTTATTATTGGTGGTGGATCAGTAGGATGTGAAACAGCTGATTACTTAGCACCATTAATTAATGACTTATTCCCTAGAAATAGAGATGTCACTATTTTAGAAATGGCAGACGGAGTCATGATGAATGAATCAGGACCAGGCAGAAGCTTACTTGTAAGAAGAATGATGGAAAAAGGTGTCAAAATCATTACAAGTGCTAAGGTAGATTCAGTGACTGAAACTGAAATCAACTATACACAAGACGATGTGACTCATACTATTAAGGATGCAGATACACTTATCTTTGCGGCTGGTTATAAGAAGAACCCAGCAGTAGAAGAAATGTTGGAAGAAAGTGGTCTTAACTACCATATGATTGGCGATGCCCATGAAATTGGAAATATTAAGACAGCTATTACAGAAGCATATAACCTAACAAAAGATCTATAAGACAAAGACCCTCTCGTTTGAGAGGGTTTTTATTATTTGTGATATACAAATGTTTTAATGATTGTTTGTAGTTCTTGTTTAGATTCCTTCTTATCACCATTGAGCCATCCCATCATGATATAGTGGAGGGGTGTTAAGAGAGAAAGTGTGAAACAAAAATCAATCAAAACGTATAAAAAAAGACAAACTTAAAAACAAGTTTGAATAATTTAGAAAA
>NZ_JBEHVX010000085.1:0-10233 GCF_040227455.1 Catenibacterium sp. RTP21428st1_D7_RTP21428_210409
TGGTTCACTACACTTGGCGGTAAATACCTGTGGTCAGACTATCTCCGACTGAATTAGTGCCATGCCCGGCACACGCATAAAAAAGACAGGCGTCGCCTGTCTTAAGCATCTTATAAAGCGTTTGCTGCAAGATAACCAGATTCAATAGCTGAATTGATGTCTGCCACCTTATTTGCATCACCAACAACCTGAACATGGATATTCTTTTCTTCTAATGCAGTCATGTCAAATGCATTAGAACGAGCACCTACTGCAAATACTACATAATCACATGGAAGTGATACTTTACCTTCTGCAGTTTCTGCTTCTACTGTAGTTGCAGTAATTTCTGTTACCTTAGTATTAGTGAACTGTTTAACACCATGCTTTTCAAAATCAGCCATCATTTCTGGACGAATTGTAGTTGATTCTTCTTTCGCAATAGTATCCATCATTTCTACGATACTTACATCATTACCTCTAAGTGCAAGGTATTCAGCTGTTTCAGCACCTACAAGTCCACCACCGATAACAACGATTCTTCCTGCTGGGAACTGTTCATTAGAAAGTACTTTCCAAGCATCCTGTACATGAGGCATATCCTTACCAGGGATATTTAAGATGAAGTTAGAAGCACCAGTTGCAACGATAACTTCATCAGGCTGATCAGCTAAGATATCTTCGCTAGTAACAGCTTTTCCTAAACGTAAATCAACACCCAATGCTTTGACTTCATTTGCGAGATAATGAATAGCACGATTCATTTCTTCTTTTCTAGGTGGTACAGAAGCAATATTTAACTGTCCGCCTACTTGAGTATCCTTGTCATAAACAATAACGTCATGACCCTTCACTGCAGCAACTCTTGCAGCTTCTAAACCTGCAGGTCCTGCACCAACAATAACAACCTTCTTCTTATCATCTGCAGGAGTAATAGTTCTTTCATATTCATAACCATTTTCTGCATTAAGAACACAGCTTAAGAACTTTCTGTTTTGGATAGAGTCTGTACATCCCTTATTACACATCATACATAAACGGATTCTACAAGGCTGTCCATCTTCAATCTTTTTAACATAATCAGGATCAGCTAACAATGAACGTCCATAACCTACGATATCACATACACCATTTTCGATTAAGGCTTCACCATTCTGTGGAGTAACGATACGTCCTACCGCAGATACTGGAATACTTACAGCATCTTTAACTCTCTTAGTATATGACTGCATGAAACAATATGGCTGAGTACCCATTGCTGGAATTGTATCATTTAAGTTACCTGTATGGTTAGCCTGTCCAACATGGATCATATTAACGCCTGCTTCTTCAAGCTTCTTCGCAAATTCAACAGCTTCATCAATCTTTAATCCACCTTTACCTCTTAATGGGTTATCAGTGATGATTGGAAGTTTATAGTCAATACAGATATGAGGGGCATGTTCTTTAATGCTTTCTACTACTTGTAACGCAAAACGTGTTCTATTTTCGAAGCTTCCTCCATATTCATCTGTACGATGATTTAATACTGTAGAACATAAAGCACCTACTAAACGGTCTCCATGAACTTCTACTACATCTACACCTGCTTCATACGCACGTCTTACGCATTCACCCATCTGTTTAAGAATTGTATTTAATGCTTCTGGAGTTACTTCATCAGTGAAATGAAGCATATCATGATGTAATTTAGCACGAGCTGCCTGCATATCACCCTTCTTAAACATTTCAGCTAAAGCCTGAACATCATATTCAGGATGGAAAATCTGAATACCTAATTTACAATCAAATTCATGTAATGCATCAGCTAATTCTTTATAAGCTGGAATCTGTTCATCCTTGAATAATTTTGGTGTTGGAGAAACAGTATTTACTGGTGCGACGTCTCCAAGTACGATATAAGATACACCACCTTCTGCAATACGTTTATAGAAGTTGAAGCTCTGTTTAGAAATTGAACCGTCACGTTCTTCATAGCCAGTTGTCATTGGTGGGAACATGATACGATTTTTCAATGTGATTGGACCTACTTTAATTGGTTCTAATAGTTTCATATTATTTCTCTCCTTACAATACATTTTTAACCACTACCATTATAGCGCTTTCATTTTACAAATGATAGTAATTATACGCAATTTATAAGTCACATTTTGTCATCAAAAGAATAAATTATATGTTTTTTAAGACAAAAAAGTACGTACAAAAAAATACGTACTTAACTCTTTAATATTGTTTCATGAAGACAACCTGTGATGATTGTTCTTTAAATCCATTTTTCTGATAGAAGTAATAAGCAGGAAACTCTCTTTCCGTAATCAACATAATACGGTCTATTCCTCTTTTTTTCGTATAATCAACAACTAAGTCCATAAATTGAGTTCCGAGTCCTTTAGACTGTTCATTAGTCATTATGCCAAATTCATCAATCCAGAATTCTCTGCCATTATACCAATGTTTAATACGACCTAACGCAATTCCAATAAGCTGATCTCCATCATATAAACCAATAGATAAAGATAAGCGATTACCTACTAGATCATGCATATAAATAGATAGGTCCTCTTCATTCCATTCATCATTCCATGGTTCCCTGGAGAATATTTCATTAAATAATTGCGATATCTCTTTGACATGCGCCAAACATATTTCTCTAACTTCCATATAGTCTCCTATTCTAATTCTTCAGGAAGAATTGAGTATACAGCAGCATCTACAACTCCCTGATTATTTTTTGCAGATTTTCTAAGGATTCCCTCATATTTCATACCTGCTTTTTGCATCACTCGACCTGAATGAGGATTATTTTTATCATGTCTTGCACGTACTAAATCATAACCTTCCTTAAATAAGTAAGAAATGACTTCTTTAAGTGCTTCTGCAACATATCCATGACCCCAATAAGCCTGCCCAATACAATAGCCAATTTCTACTGTATTTGTTTTATAATCAATATTTGTAACAGAAATATTTCCAATGAGTGTACTCTTATCCTTTACGACAATGCCCCAGTTATAAGAATCACCCTTTTCATAAGACTGAATCCAGGAAGAAAGTAACTGCTTTGTGTCTTCTATACTTTGATGAGGTGGCCAAGTCAAATAACGAGTGACCTTTTCATCATTAGCCCAATGATGATACATATCATCTGCGTCTTCTATTTTAAATTCTCTTAATATTAAACGTTCAGTTTCTAAACAAGCAGTGCCATGACGCACTGTTGTTTGACACGAATATTGGTTCTTTAACTCCTTCAAAACAGCCATATGTGACTGATTCAAATGTTTTAACTGTAAGTCTTGAGACGTCCATTCTTCTCGCAAATAAAGAACAGTATCATCTTTAGGTGTATAAGAATATTTGAGACATCCTTCATCAGATAAAGATAATTCCTGAATACGATTCTCTTTGATTGCTGAATAAAAAGCATCTCTGTCTTCTTTAGTTAAAAACTTATATGTAACATAAATCTTCACTATAAATCCTCCAATAATTGTAGCGCATAAGCCTTAAACTCTTCTTCTATCTCACGATAATAGTGTTCATTTAAATCAGGAACACTTATCAGTGTGACAGTTGGTCTATCTTCTTCTAAAGGCATCATCTCCTTTAATTCTGCTTCAAGTAGTAAGTGATCCATCTCTTTCCAGATATTTTTTTCTTCATTCTTCAATCGAATGTGAAAAGCTTGAAATATGGTTTCTAGAAGCTGGTCTTCTATTACTTGATATTCTTTCATCTGTTTTTTTATAGGAGTGATGAGATCACTCATATAAGTTTCACTTGCATCATGAAATAGACATGATAAAACAACATGCTTACTATATCCTCTGCTTTGCGCTTCTTTTGCGCAGTTGAGAGAATGCTGAGCCACAGAGTAGAAATATTTAATATGACCATTCCCGCGACATAATAGACTTAATGCATGAGCAATATCTTCTAGATATATATCTTCTTCTCTGATATGAAGTGGATCTATTCTGTGACCACTAAACACATTCATCAATAACATAATCTTCTTAAACTGCCTTCCTCAAATGTATAATCAGGTGTTTCGAAGGGGTATTTGATTTCATCTTCATAATACCAGAGGTCATCATGTGATGGATTCTTTAGTAAATGAAATTCCTGAGCAGGCATATAGCCTTGTGCAATTAAGAAAGCCTTCTTTCCTTCTCTATTTGTACAAACATCTACAATCATCACGACATGTCCTGGTGAACCACCTTTTAAGAAAACATCTCCTACTCTTATTTCATTTAGTTTGATAGGTGTTGATTCACTTACCATGCTTGCACTTCCTGAATAAGCAAAGACAATACGCAAGTATTTTTTAAAACATTCATAAGAATCATCATAGGAAGCACTCTTTATATAAGATGCATGATCATTCTTAATGACGACACGATACCCTTCTCTCCATTTCATATAAGATAATAAGAATCCATCACTTAAATGAAATTGAATCTTATCGTATTGTTTGGTGTTCCAATAATATTCTGCATAGACTCTCATCACTGAGTCGGCACATTGTTGGAGGTTTTCATTTTCTATCGGTAACTTAAATACCGCAATTTGTGCACTTTGATTCCACTTCTTTTTACCGTTATACAAAAGAATAGGACTACCGTTTTCCTTTAATGGATAAGTCTGTAAGAAATGTGCAAAATCACTTTGTTCTCGTGTATATCCTTTGGGTGTGGGAATACGTGTTTCTAAGGTTGTACCTTTAGTATTGATAAAGTTTTTATTTGTAGTTGAAGATGGTGTACAAGCTGTTAAAAGTACACTTAGAAGCAGTAATATTATTTTCTTCATAATCAACCTCTCAGATAATAAATAAAGCAGCACAGCATACTAATACAAAACCACTGAATATGAGACAATTAGTAAAACGTATAGGAAATAAGTCTTCTTCTATAATAAATGTATCACAAGATGTAGGATCATTGTCTATTGTGACGTTCTTATTGTTTTTAAAATATTTCATCTGGAAGTATGTGATAGAAGGCTTTCTTTCAATAAACTTCCCTTCTGCATAGTATTGAATAGTCATCCTGTATAAATTTAATTCTTCTTGTTTTATATCTATGATTTTTCCTGATGTCTATAAAGAACAACGGGTCGCTTTAAGTCGATATTGAAAACGACTCACAAAACCTTTGACCATGATGACAACACCTAAAACACATATAAGTACAAGTAATAGTTTTTCCATAATGTCACCTAAAAAAATAATGACCTATAAGGCCATTAGATACGATAGTTACGAAATAAGTTCTCTTTTTTTACAAAGATGTCTTTAAAGAATATAAGTGCCCATAGTCCAATCGCAATATAAGCAAAGTACTGACTAATATAATATGATAGTATTGTACCTATACTTAATATGATAAACCATTTCTTGAATGCACTTCTTTGAGCACGGCTGATTCTTTTCTTATCATAATAATGGCTTTCTTCACGAGGTACATTCTTAAATGCACTAATACGATAAACACCTAATCCTTTAAGACATGTACAAATTATATAATAAAACAAGAATGTTAATGCGAGAATTGCACAGCATATACATCCTGTATTAATCATAAACACAACAAACAGCTCCCTTCAACCCTTAATACTATTCTATCATACCTTGATAAGAGATTTAAAGAGACGATACCATTTATAACCAATATAATTAGTTACTTCACGTTTTAAGAATTGAAACTTGGTATCTCTTGTGCGATATCTAGAAGATTGTGTTGGTGATGTATAGGCAGTAATGCCTGCATCCTTTGCCTGAAGCATGGCCCTTTTCATATGTAATGGATCACTGACTATTAATGCAGTCTTATAATGTTCAACATCCATAATCTTTTTCGCATTAATGAGATTCTCTAAAGTGACTGTTGACTGGTCTTCTGTAAGAATGTCATCTTCTGGTACACCTTGACTGATTGCATAAAGCTTTGCATTATAAGCATCACTAACAGGATTTCCTTTTCCATATCCTCCTGTTGTAATGATTTTCTTAACTAAATGTTTGTTGTATAAAACAACTGCATGATTAATTCTTTCTTGATAAACAGGTGAAGCATGACCATTGTATGTAGATGCACCTAAGACAATTGCAACATCTGCAGTTCTTGCTTCATCTTTAAAACTATATATATAAATACTTACTGCATTAGAAAATACATAAACAATAACTAATGCAATAAGTATAATTAATTTCTTTAAGAGTTTCATGGTAATACTTAATAATTCCTCCACAAAAAACATCTTAAACTATTTCTCATATTTTTCAATCCTATGTATCAAATTACATCAATTTTACATATCTTTTTTTGAATTGATTCAATAAAATGTATACAAACAACAAAATAAAACATGTTCCAATCATAATGAGATACATCATACTCGTTGTAATTGTATGTCCCATAAGTGTAAATGATGTATCAAAACTTTGATGAATTTCATTCATGATCGTAGAAGAAACCTTTGTATTTAGTTTAATAAATAGACTATTTAATAAATGCTTACGAATAAGTGCTGTTCCATAGGTTCCTGGTAAGAACTTAATAATAGCACGTACTGCAGGTGTAAATTGAGAAATAGGCATATAAGCACCACATAAGAAACCATACCCTGCACTCACAATACTGCTGACAGCTGAAATCTGGCCTTGTGTTGTAAGGAAATAATTAATAATAGATGATAAAGAAGCACCAAACAAAGTAAGCAAAAAGATATCTAGCAGACAATATAATATATCTTTTACTGGTAAAACAAAGTGACTTGTACCTAATACAATAAAACATGCAAGTAAAGCAGTGATATTAATAATCATAGTGATAAGTAAAGTAGAAATAAAATAACTTAGAGCTAATGTAGTTTTACTGACAGGTGCTATGAGTAAGTCCTTTATTTTATGATCTGCTTTATCTTGTACCATAATCATATTTGAACAGAATGATACTGTGACACAACTCACTGCAAGTAATGAGGAAAAGAGATAACCATTCACAAAAGCATCAATAGTCTTTTGTGATACAGAATAATACTTAACTATACTATCTAGCGAATCATGATAAACAGTCCCTAGAAATGTCATATATAAGACAATTAAGACTATTGGTGTAATCAAAGCTGTTAAGAAGCGTCCTTTATCCTTAAAAAATAATACTGTATGTCTTAATGTGAGATGATAAAGTTGTTTCATGATTGTTCACCTCCTGGGAGTTTATTTCCTGTTACATTTAAGAAGACATCATCCATTCTTCCTTTTACAAGTTCAAAGTCATTAAATAATTCCGGTTTTTGAAGAATCATTTCTTTCACAACACCCGGATGATTGACACGGATTGTGTAATGATCCTTATTATATGTATATGGATGTCCTAAAGACTTAATATCCTCTTCTTTTACATGATAGATATTTAAATAATCATAAGCATATTTCTGTTTTAATTCATGTGGTGTTCCAGAAGCTATTTGACGGCCATGATCAATAATAACAACTTGATCTGCTTCAGCGGCTTCTTCCATATAATGAGTCGTATGAAATACAGTCATATGTTTTTCTTTTCTTAAATTATCAATAACTTTCCATAATATTTTTCTTGTTTGAGGATCTAAACCAGTTGTTGGTTCATCCAAGATAAGAAGTTCTGGTTCATGAATAAGAGCACGAGCTATATCTATACGTCTTCTTTGTCCTCCTGATAGCTTATTTAAAGGTTTCTTTAAAAAGTCTTTGAAATCTAATAATATAGAGAGTTCTTCTAGTTTCTTCTTAAAAGAATTCCCCGTAATACCATATAAAGCAGCACGATACTTTAAGTTATCATAAACTGTGAGTACATCATCTAATGCAGAAGTTTGATAAACTACACCTATAGTAGTTCTTACTTCATCCATATGTGTTTTAATATCTTTGCCTTCAATGCATATTTCTCCTGCATCACTTGTAAGTTCACCACATATCATAGAAATAGTAGTACTCTTACCAGCACCATTAATACCTAAAAAAGAGAAGAAAGTCCCCTTTTCTACACTAAAGCTTAAGTCATCTACTGCTTTAGTATCACCAAAGCTTTTAGTAAGATATTTAATTTCAATACTGTTCATACGTTCACCCTTTTCTACTCTTAAGAGCTTTATTGATTTCATTTGCAAGATGGCAATCATTCAAATAATTAAATAGTCTGACTAAAATATCTACTACAAGTATTGTGAAAAAGAAAAGTAATCCTCCTAAGACATCCTCATACATACCAATTTGATATCCAGCAATTAAAAGAATGATTTCTAAGAGTATTGTATGAAGAATAGTCTTCACTAATACATTTTGAGACTTAGAATAATAGATAGTCGTAGGAAGGCAGGCAAGAAAAGAAAAGACTGCCACCTCTCCTAAATAAGATACAGATAGCATTTTTATTTGAGGCTGATCTATATGACAAAACAAGATTGTTGCAAACATTGATAAGGTATAAATCACAAAATATTGAATAGTTATTGTATGTATCATTTCATTTTTATCCATTTTTCATCCTCCTTATAATCCAATCATGTGTTTAAGTACACGTACATATTGTCTAGATACTATGAGTTTTTCTTTGTTTTTTAGTACAACTTCAAATCTTCCTGATAAGGAAGGTTTGATAGAATCAATCTTATCTGCATTAATAATAAGTGACTTAGAAGCACGAAAGAATGATGTACCTTCTGTTTCTTGTTCAAATTCATAAAGTTTCATTTTAGATTCATATATTTCTTTCTCACAGTACACAAATGCATTTTGATCTACAATTTCAAAATAATAGATACTATTTATATTTAAAGGATAAGCAGTTCCCCTTTTATATCCTATGATTTTCTTCTCATTTTCTATGTAAGAGACTATATTTTGTATTTCATCTGTCATCTTATGACATCTGATTATTGTTTCTTCAACATTTTCTTCTAGTATCAATTCAATTTTTGTCTTCATAGTCTTCCTCCGTCAAAAAAATAATAACATAATAGATTATATTTAAACATCTTATCCTATTAAGTTGTAGAAATCGTATTGTAAGATGAAAAAAAAGAGCTGTAACGCTCAAGGTAGTAGTAAATACTATCTATTCGTTACAGCCCCTTAGCGGGGACTGTCAACATTCTGTCCTTGACTTTTGAACCAGTTTAAAAGCTCCTTTCATTTTTTATTTTACTGGTGCTTTATCCATTTCATATCCATATATTTTATAATCTTGACTATATAGATATGCTAAAGAAAAATAATCTCCTGTAGGTAAAAATTCACTTCTATCAATACTGTGTTGTGTCAACAATTTAGATTCATTTGTATTGTTAATATTGGAAGTTATAATTGCAGTATGGTCTATATCTCCATCTTTGGTAAAATCTACTGAAATCACATCTCCTGCTGTAAGTAAATCCGATGTTTTTGCTATACCAGCTCTGGATTTCCAATGCTGATAAAAATTATTAGCTCCACCCCATGTATGTGATGGCTTTCCATTATCATAATACCAGTTTTTAGATTGTCTATGTGGTAAAAACAATCCTGATTTTCTATATTTAAAACCACCATAACTTAAACATTGTGAAACAAAATTCGTACAATCGCTCCAACCTCTTCTTATTGCAGACTGTCCCTTTGCATTTTCATCTAAATCATTGTAATCATTAGAATTAAGGTCTTGCTTATAATAATTAGCATAATATGGAAAATCTGTATTATTTGTTCTATTCCACCATTGCTTTGCATATTTAATAGCTTTATTAGAATCGTACCCATTTGATTTTTTTATATCACTAGGAGTTATTTTGTTAGATAATTCAGTTGAACTCTTACTTATTGGTAATAACAATTCAAGTTCTTCAGAATTAAATTCTTTTTCTTTTAAACAAGAAATGATTATTTTATTAGACTCTGCATTTTCATAAATATCTATAAATTCTGCAAATTCCGCTAGTTTATCATTAAGTTCCTTATTAGTAGAAGTTGGTATAGCCTTTAATATATTGTTGAAACTCATAGTTATCTAAATCTGGTACAATACCTAATACACAAGCTTTTCCTGCTATGTAGTCATATGCTTCTTTATACTTAATAAGAGCTTCTTCTTTAGTGATTGTTGTTTCAGGTAACAAATTGATTTCCATTCCTTGATATGTAAATTCATTGAATAATCTGTTATGAAATGACGATTGTCAAGTGGAAATAACACATTTCTTTGATTTTCGTTTTTCGTTTTCCGTTTT
>NZ_JBEHVX010000086.1:0-10095 GCF_040227455.1 Catenibacterium sp. RTP21428st1_D7_RTP21428_210409
CGTACGTACGGTGCAACGGGAGGCACAGAAATAATAATTAATCTCAGTATTGATATTATTTCCTGTCTACCCTATTTCCATAAGTGAAAGAATACATCTATACCAAGTAACATAGAAATAGTCAACAATATAATAGACATATAATAAGACTCAGTCAATACACCACATAACAGACACATACAGCTAAATACTGTTTTAATTATGATAGATAATTCTGTTTTCTTATATGTCTGTCTTATATAATCATCATTCTCAGTCACATTGACATGTAACTGACCATTCTTACTCATCTTAATTAAATCATAGACAATCTGAGGTAATGCATAGCTTTTCTTTAATGTCTTATAAAGGTCATGACCTATTTTTAATCCTTGATCCTTATAATCTAGCTCTTTTAGTACTGTATTACGCTTATGATTAATTAATATTTCAATGAGATTAGAAGAAGGACTGATCTTCTCTAAAGTACCTTCAAGTGTCACCAAACAACGACATAATAGAGTCAGTTCTGTCGGTATCGCAATATCATTACTTGTCACAATATCAAAGCACTTCTGTATCAAATCAGAAAAGTTATAATCAGATAGGCTCTTAGCTTTATATTCACTTACAATTGAATTTAATTGATGTAATAACTGTGTTTCATCTATTTCATGATTTGGTGTGACTAACATCAAGAAGGCTTCTTCTAGATCATAAATATCATCTTCAATTAAAGCCTGTAAAGCAAGAGATAAGATATGCTGAGTAAAGGAAGATACAGTACCCATCATTCCAAAATCTATCCAGGCAATCTTTCCTTCATCTATTAAGATATTACCAGGATGAGGATCAGCATGAAAGAATCCATCATCTAAGATCTGTTTACAGCAGTTATCTGCCATCTTTAAGGCAATCTCATCTAAGTCATATCCTTCATACTTTAATCTCTTTATAGCATCAATAGGAATGCCATCAATATAAGAATAAACAAGCAAATGATTGGTTGTATATTCATTATAGACATGAGGTGCTTTAATATAACGAATATCTTTTTGATTATTCGCAAAGACATTCATATTATTTGCTTCATTTAAAAAGTTCATCTCTGTCTGGCTTGTACGCCATAATTCATCAATAATAGAACGATAATCAATCAGATCACCTGTACCAGTCACCATCTTTAAAAGACGTGGAAACTTATGCATAATACGTACATCAGCTTCCATAATTTCATGAATATGAGGTCTTTGAACCTTTAATACAACCGTATCACCATTTAATAAATGCCCTAAATGAACCTGTGCAATAGACGCACATCCAATAGGCTTTTCCTCTATATCCTTAAATACATTCTCTATTGGCTGTCCTAGTTCTTCTTCAATAATACTACGAATACTAGAAAAACTAAGAGGCGTAATAGACGCTCTTAGTTTTTCAAACTCTTTACAGTATTCTAGAGGTATTAGATCACTACGCATTGACATGATCTGTCCTAATTTGACATAAGTAGGGCCAAGCTCTTCAATTATCTCTCTTGCCTTAATAGGAGTCAGACCATTTTTAATATCATGTTTCTTGATAATAGAGAGTATTTCTCTCATACGTTTAATATTACTGATTTTCTTCATGATCTAATTCATCAAGCTTCTGGCGCAAAGCATTACGTTCTTCTTCAGTCATGTTTTCTACATGTTCTAACAAGTCTTCACGTGCTTTTCTTTTTAATTCTTCATTCATCGCACGTCCTTTATTGATGGTATCCTGACCTTTTTTCGCAAGACTATCTGTTAAGTCTTTAGAACGATCAGCGACCTCAGCTGCTACACCAATACCTACAAGTACTGTCTTTTTCAACAATTCACTCATAGCCATATGACATACCTCCTTTCACATACTATTTTATCACAACTACAACCAGGGGTTAAGTAATATAGACCTTGAATTAATAATTGTGCTATAATGAAAAAACGAAAGGGAGTTATCAGTATGAAGAAAGAAGAGTATATAGGTGTATTTGATTCAGGTGTTGGAGGAGTGAGTGTCTTACAGGCTATTCATGAAATGATGCCAGGAGAGAATCTTTATTTCTTTGGTGATTCACTTAATGCACCTTATGGGGAGAAAACATTAGAAGATGTCCAGCAGCTTACTCTTAATGCGATAGAGAATATGAATAAGAAGAAGCATTTAAAGGCCATCGTGATTGCCTGCAATACAGCAACAAGTGCTGCAGTGACATTATTAAGAGAAAAATATACAGATATTCCTGTCATTGGTATAGAACCTGCATTAAAACCAGCAGCACTTTCTAAGAAGAACAGCTGTATTCTTGTGATGGCGACAGCCAATACATTACGTTTAGATAAGTTTCATCAATTAGCTGAAAGATATGATAAATCAGCCACTATTATTCCAGTTCCATGTTATGGACTTGCCAAACGTATTGAACAGGGAAATTTAGATCAACCAGATCTCATTGAATTACTTACAGATTTAATAGGTCCTTATAAAGGTAAAGTAGATAGTGTTGTACTAGGTTGTACACATTATCCATTTGTGAAAAATCAAATAGCGACAGTTTTAGGTGATATTCCAATGTTTGATGGAGCTTATGGAACAAGTAAACATCTTTATAATTGTTTAAAGGAATGTGATTGTTTAAATGATCAGGAAGAAGGAGATATCCTCTATGGTTCATCCAAGGAAGATGAAATTCCTATCTATAAAACATTTATGAATACACCAATTATCTAATAAGCCATTCACATGGCTTTTTTACTAGGAGAATGTATGAACTATATTATTATCAATAAAGATAACATAGACACAGAACATATATGTTGTGCTATGTCTAACAAAAAGAGTCTTCAAAAGAAAGAATGGTTAAAAGAAAGATTTGATGAAGGTTTAGTATTTTATCGCAGTGAAGAAAGAGGTAAATGTTTTATTGAATATATTCCAGATCAATATGCCTGGATACCTATTACAAGTAATAACTATATGTATATCAACTGTTTATGGGTATCTGGTTCAATGAAAGGACATGGCTATTCAAGTGACTTATTAAACTATTGCATAGAAGATGCACGTCAAAAGGGCTGTAAAGGTGTTTGTATTCTATCGTGTATAGGACGTAAGAAAGAGTTCCTTTCTGATTATAAATATTTGACACATAAAGGGTTTAAGATAGCCGATGAATCAGATAATGGTATTGTACTTATGTATCTTCCATTCACTGAAGGTAATCCTCCAGAGTTTAAAGAATGTGCTAAACATCCGCATATCAATGAACAGGGCTTTGTATTATATTATACAGATCAATGTCCTTTTACTGATTATTGGGTACCACGCATAGAAGAAGTGGCAAAAGAATACAACATACCTTTAAAAACGTTTCATATCACAACACGTGAACAGGCACAGAACCTCCCAACACCAGTTTCTACCTATGCATTATTTAAAGATGGAGAATTTTTAACTCAAGGGATCCTTAATGAAAAGAAATTCTTAAAATATGCAGGAATAGATATGCAATAACATATTTTCCCACAAAAACCACATTTAGGTATTAAGTTTAAGATATATACTAGAATCAGAAAGTGAGAGTGGTATTATGAACAACGAAAATTTAAAAGATGTTTATGAAAAGCAGAATAAAAAGAAAGTCAGTCGTTTAAGCAAAAATATAGGTAAAGCATTTATTGCTGTGGCATTAGGTTTTGGTGGAGGCGCTGCTGGTTCTTATTTTATGAATAATCAGGGTACTACAGTAGTGACGAAGACTACTACAACTAAAGCAACAGGTACATCAAATGATGCATCAAGTATCTCTTCTAAGATGACACAAAGTGTTGTAGCCATTACAACAGAAAATATCTCAAGAGATAACTTCTGGTATGGTTCACAGGTATCAAGTGGTGCAGGTTCAGGAGTGATCATGAGCAGCGATGGTTATATTATTACCTGCGCTCATGTTGTCTCTGGAGCAAGTACAATTAAGGTCACTACAAGTGATAATAAAACATATGATGCAACATTAGTAGGAACTTATAGTGATAATGATATTGCGGTACTTAAGATCAATGCAACTAATTTAAAACCAGCAACATTTGCGAATAGTGATAAATTAGTACAAGGTCAATCTACATATGCAGTAGGTAACCCAGAAGGTACATTCAGTGATTCTATTACTTCAGGTATCGTATCAGCCTTAAATCGTAAGATTACTGTACAGCTAGACAATGATGACTCGTCTTCATCTAGTAACTATGGTCGTTTTGGTCAGCTTTATAGCTCTTCTAAGACTATCTCTATTTCAGTTATTCAGACAGATGCAGCCGTTTCTCCAGGTAACTCTGGTGGAGGATTATTTAATGGAAATGGTGATCTCATTGGTATTGTGAATGCCAAATCATCCGATACAAATAGTGAAGGTCTAGGATTTGCGATTCCTTCAAATACTGCATTAAAGATAGCGAAAGAACTTATCAACAAGAGTAATTAATAGACAAGAAGGACAGAAATGTCCTTTTTTAGTTAATATTTAGTTTATAAAACAAAATTATATTAGTGTCATGGAGGTATTTTATGAAAGAAAAATTTATTCAATTCATGCAGGGAAGATATGGTGGGGCAGATAAGCTCAACACTCATCTCATGTATTTATTATTTATTTTAGTTATTATAGAGTTATTTACTGGTTCAAAACCATTAATGATCTTAAGCTTATTTTTGATGTTTTATATCTATTTCAGAATGTTTTCTAAGAATATCTATAAACGTTATGCAGAAAACCAGAAATATGTACAGTTTATTGCACCTATTACTAAGAAAGTAAACTTCTTTAAGAAAAAAAGAAAAGATAAAACACATAAATACTATAAGTGTCCTACATGTAAACAAGTTGTCCGTGTACCCAAAGGACGCGGAAAGATTGAAATTAGTTGTCCAAAGTGTCATACTAAGTTTATCAAAAGAACTTAGGGGGACTAAATATGTTGAAGGTATTACTTATTCCAGCTTTAGATGATTCAAATATTGCACTTATTAAAAAGTCTTGTTCTGATATGAACCTTTTAAAGGTAAACAAAGAAGATTTAACACAGGAAATGATTGATGAAGCAGATGTCATTGTAGGTAATCCACCAAGACAATTTAACTTGAATAGACCTACACTTAAAGCACTATTATTAAATAGTGCAGGGAATGATCAATTTCTTTTACCAAACATCTTAAATAGACAAACACTTCTTACAAATGCAAGTGGAAGCTATGGTCATGCTATCTGCGAACATATGATGGGAATGATCTTAAGCTTTAATAAGAATCTACGTTTCTATTATGATCGACAGAAAGAAGCAAGATGGACACCATTATTTATTGGTAGAGAAATTTATGGCTCAAATGTCTTATTACTTGGAGTAGGGGATATTGGTACTGAATTTGCGAAAGTATTAAAGGTACTTGGTGCCAATGTAACAGGACTAAGAAACTCTTATAAGGAACATCCAAATTGTGATGAAATCATTACTTCTAAAGAATTACATGATGTATTACCAAAGATGGATTATGTTATTACTTCTTTACCAGCAACCAATGCAACATTTCATATGTTAAGCCATGATGAGTTCTCATTAATGAAAGAAGACGCTGTTGTATGTAATGTAGGTAGAGGTAGTGTGATTGATACTTATGCTTTATTAGAAGCCTTAGACAATAAGTCTATTGGTGGGGCATTACTTGATGTTTTTGAAGAAGAACCATTACCAGCTGATTCACCATTATGGAAAAATCCTAGAGTCATGATTACACCGCATTGTTCTGGCGGGTATCATTGGAAGAGTGTACAGGACTATTATACACAATTAGTCATTAGGAACCTCAATCACTTAAAGAATCAGGAACCATTAGAAAACCTTGTGAATAGAACAAAAGGCTATTAACAGTAGTAAAATGGATCCTGTAAAAAGGATACGATAAAAAAGGAGATATGAATAACCTGTTCATTTGAGCAGGTTATTTATTATATATACAAATATATTAAGCATTATTCGAAATTATACAAAAATATAAATAAAACTGTTGACATTGAATTTGTTGTGATGTAACATTCAGATAAACCTAAGAGCGGGAGATAAAACTTTGTATAGGGCTGATAGAGAGCCGGGGATGCTGGAAACCTGGTAGTACCACAATGGCAAATGGACCCGTGAGGGCGAGGGGGAAAGGCAACGAGTATCCTGAGACGTGATGCAAACGTTATAATGCAAAAATGTGTTAGCATTTATGAATCAAAAGGTGGCTTAAAGAGTAACATCTGTCTTTTGGGACAGGTGTTTTTTTATTACCTGCTAACAAGTTGGGAGGAACTCATATGAGGCGATGGCGTCGTTGTTTGAATTGAATCAAAGAAAACAAAATTTATGAAAACGAAGAGGAACAGAACAATGAACAAATTATTAGGAACAGTATTAACTTCAGCATTAACAATTTCACTTTTAGCAGGATGTGGAACTTCTACTAGTAATAAGAAGAAAGTAGGTATTATCCAGTTCATGGATCATACTTCATTAAATGAGATTAAGGATTCATTTGATAAAGAAATGAAAACTTTAGGATATGATGATAAGAATATCAAATATACATTCAAGAATGGTCAGGGCGACACAAATACTTGTGCAAGTATCGCCAATGATTTTGCCGGAAAGAATTTTGATTGTGTCATGGCAATTGCGACTCCTGCAGCACAGGCAGTCGCTAAACTTGCTACTAAGACACCAGTTGTATTTAGTGCAGTGACTGATCCAGTAGGGGCACAGTTGACTAGCTCATTATCTAAACCAGATAAGAATATTACTGGTACAAGTGATGAGGTACAGGTTGATCAGATTATTGATAAGGCATTAGAAATCAATCCAAATACAAAAACAATTGGTATGCTTTATAATAAAGGTGAAGCCAACTCAGTGACTAATATTAAAAAGGCAAAAGCTTATTGTGCTGAGAAGAATATCAAGGTAGAAGAAGCAACAATTGCATCAGTCAATGAAGCACAGAGTGCTGTTAATGTATTAAATAGTAAATGTGATGCGATTTTTGCACCAAATGATAATACAGTAGCAAGTGCAATGAATGTAGTGAGTGATGCATGTAAGAAAGCAAACAAGCCTTTATATGTAGGTGCTGATTCAATGGTTAAAGATGGTGGTTTCTTAAGTGTTGGTATCGATTATAAAGAACTTGGTAAAGAAACGGCTAAAATCGTTGATAAAGTATTAAAGGGAAATAAAGTAGAAAATATCCCAGTTAAAGTATTTAAGACAAACTTAAAAATCTATGTCAATACAACTACAAAAGATAAATTAGGTATTAAGTTACCAGAAAACATTACAAGCGATAGTAAATATACAGAAATCTAAGGAGTTTTTATGAATAGTACAGTTATTCTTGGAGCCTTAGAGTTAGGCGGCATATTTGCCGTCTTATCTCTAGGTTTATATATTAGTTTTAAAGTTTTGAATATTCCAGACTTAACAGTGGATGGAAGTTTTACAACAGGATGTGCAGTAAGTGCTATGGTAGCAGTGGCAGGTTATCCAGTACTTGGCATGGTACTAGGATTTGTAGCAGGTGCGATTGCAGGGATGGTGACAGGTTTACTCATTACTAAGCTTAATATTAATGAGATTCTAGCTGGAATCCTTACACAGACTGCTTTATACTCAGTGAATCTACGTATTATGCATCAGACACCAAATATCTCATTATTTAATCATAAGACAATCTTCAGCAGTACAACTCAGTTTGAACCTTATGATAAATTATTGATTATTGGTGTGATTGTGATTGTGATTACCGTATTATTGAATTATTTCTTAAAGACACAGATGGGGCTTGCACTTAGAGCCTGTGGTGATAATGAAGCAATGGTACGTGCGAGCTCTATTGATACAGATAAGATGAAAATTATTGGTTTAGGACTTGCGAATGGTTTAGTTGCTTTAAGTGGTGCTTTATTTACACAGCAGCAGGGCTATGCTGATATCACTAGTGGTATTGGTATGATGATCATCGGACTTGCTTCTATTATTATCGGTTTGACATTCATTAAGAGTGATAAGGTTGCAATATGCTTAGTTGGTACGATTGTAGGGGCAATCTTCTATCGTTTTGCCTTAACAATCGCCCTATACTTAGGTCTTCCTTCAGGAGACTTAAAGATCCTATCAGCATTTATTGTTGTGATTGCGATTTCTTCTGCAACACTCAAGAGGAGGCTCAAGAAACATGCTTAATATTAAAGATTTAACAGTTGTATTTAATGAAGGGACAGTCAATGAAAAGAAAGCCATTGATCATTTATCTCTTCATCTTGAACCAGGAGATTTTGTGACTATTATAGGGTCTAACGGTGCAGGGAAATCCACATTGTTTGGTGCTATCTCTGGGGCAGTAGAAACAAAAGAAGGAATTATTGTCTTAGATGATAAAGATATCACAAACGAAAAAGAATATGTGAGAAGCCGTACCATTGGTCGCTTATTCCAGGATCCTCTAAGAGGGACAGCTCCTTCAATGACAATTGAAGAAAACTTATCTTTAGCTTATCAAAGAGGAAAACATTTCTCACTTACACCATTTACTCATAAACACCATGATGTCTTTGTAAATGCATTAAAGGACTTAGATATTGGTTTAGAAGACCGTTTAACAACTAAAGTGGGTACCTTATCTGGAGGACAAAGACAAGCCCTCACACTATTAATGGCAACTTTAGTTAAACCACAATTACTTTTATTGGATGAACATACTGCTGCACTTGATCCTGCAACATCTATCAAGGTGATGAAATTATCTGAAAGAATTGCGAAAGAACATCATATTACTACTATGATGATCACTCATGATATGGAAGATGCTCTTAAATATGGTAATAGAATCCTAATGATGAAGGATGGAAAAATCATTGCGGACATTGATGAAGAAACTAAAAAGAAAATGACTGTCGAAGAACTTGTAAGAAAATTTACTGAAACAGGAGAAGCGAATGATCGCGTTCTTCTTCACTAGACAAGGATCATCCTTGTCTTTTATAATGCATAAAAAAAGCAGACTGAAGTCTGCTTAGAGGTAGTATTGCTGGAAATAACGTAATCTGATTAAGTCACAGATTGACATGATCTGATAGTTAAAATCAATCGAATCAAACTTACCTGGTACATAGATTACTGTTGTATTTCCATTAAAACATGACTGTTTATATTTACGGTTTTGCGTGATGAGTAATGAATATGCCTTTTCAAAGCTGCAATTATCATATTTCTTCATTTCTTCTAGACTACGTCCTGTAGCACTCACAAAGATGACAACATCATCTTCATTAAATTGAATAGGATCATACTTATGATAATGAATAAATGGACGTCCAAAAGAAATCATATCTGTCTGTAACTCAACGGCAATAGAACAAGGATATAAACCACCAAAGATAATGATACGTTTTGCTTTATAGAAATGTTCACAGATAGAAGTAATTGTGTCCGCAAGTACTTCTTCATCCATTGCCTTATCCATCTTCGCTAAGAATTTCTGAGGAGTTTCTCCAAATAATCTGACACGAATCTGATTCAAACGTAACTGATGATCAGCTTCTAATTTAAAACGGAAATCCTCATAAGTAGAGAAACCAAATGATAATAAGAAGCTATAAAGTTCTTCTTTTCTAAAAGCACCTTTATCTAAGAATTCTTCTTCAGACATTTCAAATATATCTAGATAGTTAAAGATAATGAAATTGCATATTTTATAATAGTAATCATTCTGCATCGCACCATTTAAATAAGTCAATATTCTACTAAGTAACAAACCCATTATATTCACGCCCCTTTTGGAATATTATATCATAGTTGTAATAATCTTTAGAAATAATTTTGTATTATGTTTTATTTTGTTTATAATGTAGAAAAAGGAGGGAACTATAAGTAACTGAATATATCGACCATTGTGTTTGAATGTGTTTAAATATGCTCATAGGGGGGAGCGTTAAAATGAACACATTAAATATCACAAATTATAAACCAAAGGATTTTGCTGCACTTTTAGGCGTATCTGTTA
>NZ_JBEHVX010000087.1:0-10009 GCF_040227455.1 Catenibacterium sp. RTP21428st1_D7_RTP21428_210409
ACAGATTTAAAGGTGCTGTTTCCAAGACCCCCAAATATTTAGAGCGAAGGTCTGACCCCCACAAAAATTAAAGACCCCAAAAAATCCTCTCTGTAACACGAGAGGATTATTTTTTGTGGATATCTTCTGTACCTGCTTTTATAGCAGTTTCATAATACCAGAGTTTATGATCAATTGTTTCTAGTTGTTTTTCTAATTGTCGCATTTCTTCTAATACAATCTCTTTTCTTCTCACAAAGAGTTGATAACGTTCTTCTAATGATTCATCACCACGTTTAACCATTTCTACATATTGTTGCATTTCAGAAATACTCATACCTGTATTCTTGAAACATTCAATAATACGCAGCATAGAAATATCTTTTTCTTTAAAAATACGATAACCTGATTCATTCTTTTCTAAGAAAGGAATGAGACCCATCTTATCATAATAACGAATAGTAGAAACAGGTAAAGACATCATTTCTGATACCTGTTTAATTGTATAAGTCATCCAATCACCCCGTTAATAGTATAAGAAATAATAGGAAATTATGCAAGAAATTGAGTCATGACAAAGTCACTATATATTTTCCTGTAAATGTGTGACTATTATTGCTGAGATAAAATAAAAATATAGGTAAAAGACAACAAATGGGCGTTGGAAAACCTATATTTTTTATTGACTTTTGCAATTACATAGTATATAACCTAATGATACTATTCAGATTACAAAGGGGGACTTATATGGAAAATAACGTTACATCAGGAAATATATTAAAACATATCGCATTTTTTGCGATACCTTATCTATTATCTTATTTCTTACAGACACTCTATGGTATGGCTGATTTATTTATCATTGGGCAATTTAATGCGGTAGATGGAATTACAGCTGTTTCTAATGGAAGTCAGGTCATGCATATGTTGACAGCAATTCTTGTAGGACTGGCTATGGGGGTTACTGTTTCTATCAGTCATGCAGTTGGCGCTAAGAATCATACATTAGTAGAAAGAACGATAGGTAATACAATTACACTCTTTGCATGCATTTCTATCATTTCTACTCTTCTGTTGCTTATTTGTGTAAAACCACTTGTTGTGTTACTCAATGTACCACAAGAAGCAATGACTGGAACTGTACAGTATCTTGTTATATGTTTTATAGGAATTCCTTTCATCACCGCCTATAACATCATCAGTTCTATATATAGAGGCTTAGGAGATTCTAAAAGCCCTATGTATATTATTGCGATTGCCTGTTTATTAAATATTATCTTAGACTATATCTTTATTGGATTATTTCATATGGGACCAATAGGGGCAGCACTTGGAACCACTATATCACAAAGCGTGAGTGTTATTATCGCACTCATTTCGATGAAATATCGTACTTCTGACATTCATATCAAAAAAGAAGACCTTCATCTTCAATCTCAGGTATTTAAACATATTCTAAAAGTAGGCTTTCCTGTCGCAATACAGGATGGATGTATTCAGATTGCCTTTATAATCATTACTATTATAGCGAATAGCCGTGGATTAAATGATGCCGCTGCAGTAGGTATTGTAGAAAAGATGATCACTGCCATCTTTATTATTCCTTCTACAATGCTTGCGACTGTATCAGCTTTATCTGCACAAAATATCGGTGCCAAAGACTACGGACGTGCTCGTACAGTATTAAAATATGCGGTTATAATTACTACTCTTTATGGAATCATTGTTGCTTTGATTGTAGAATGTGCTGCACCTACACTTCTTGGATTATTTACTAAAGATACTACAGTAATCTTACTAGGTGTACAATATATCAGTTCTTATATTATTGATACAATATTTGCAGGGATTCACTTTAGCTTTAGTGGTTACTTTGCAGCAGATGGAAAGAGTTATATTGGCTTTATTCACAATATTATTGCTATTTCATTAGTCAGAGTACCAGGTTCTTATATTGCCTCTCATATTTATCCTCATAATTTATTCCCGATGGGACTTGCAGCTCCTTTAGGATCATTATTATCAGTTATTATCTGTTTAATTGCATATCGTATATTGAAGAAGAAAGATGAATTAAGTGTGCTATAATTAATTATAAGAGAGGTACATTTATGGATAAAATAAGATGGAATCAATTGTTCACTCCAAGAACATTAAAGAGAGGATATGAACTGTACCAAAGTGGTGCAGTAGAAGACATTCAACATAATGAATATGCAATCAAAGGAAGCATATTTGACGATGATGACTATTACTCTATTGTTTATTTACGTGATGGAATGATAGAAGATATGGATTGCAGCTGTGAAAATGAAGATGAATATTGTGAACATATTGCAGCACTTCTTTATGCCTATGATCCTAAACAGACATATCAATTTCATTATTTTCAAGAAGTCTATACTGATGAAAAGTATAAATCTGTAATCAGAGATATTATTACAGAGAGTCGAAGCTATAAACAGATGATCAATAAACTCATTTCCTATAAACGTTCAATTCTTCCTACAATAACAGAAGACTCTCTTGGATCACTTAATTTGGTATTTGAAACATTCTATCTTATTTCATCTATACCTGAAGAAAAAGATGATTTCTTAGAAGAGCTTAAAAATGATTTGAAAATAATCGTTTCCTACAGTCATAATAAGAAGACTTTATTAGATGTATTTGAAAGAGAATACCATTTCCATAAGTATGAGAAAGAAGATGAAGAGTATCTCACTGAAGTCTTTCTAGAATGTTTTAATGAAACAGAATTATATGAAGACAAGTTTCGTATTGTGAATCATATGATTCTAGGCAGTGATGCTTTGAAAGATAACTGGGTTGGACGTATGCAATACTCTCGCTGGATAAGCATAGGATTAAAGATGTTGCAGGAAGCACATCAGTCCCATCAGGATATTCTTCATTTCCTTGATACACATCATAATTATCCACCTGTGTTTACGGGATATGCGAAGATATGTTTAGAAAATAGAAATTCTAATAAAGCGCTTGAAGTCGTTGAACTTGGATTAAAGTATCATCAAGAAGATGAAGATTTACTTAAGTTGAAAGAGGAGATTTCACCTTGTTTAAATCTCAATATAATGGATTGGGCAGATCAGTTTACAGATGTTATCTTAAAGCGTGGTTATGATTATTTTTATAAGAAGAAGATCAAGAAACTCTATCAGGAACCTTATGGTATTGCGGCTGTAGTAGAAGGATCAGAAGATTATCATGTGACTATAGATTTAAAGGATGAACAGGTCACTGGTATGTATTGTGATTGTCCTTATGCCAATAAAGGACATCATTGTAAGCATATGGCAGCTGTACTTCTTGCATGTAGTGATTGTGAAAATTATGATGATATCAAAGAAAAACTAGATATCAAGTTTATAAAAGAACTCAAAGAACGTATTCATACACTTCCAAGAGATCAATTAGAACAGCTCCTGTTTAATGAAATGAGATTTAACGAATCTTTACAGCAACGCTTTAATGATCTTATTGAAACAACTACAATTCAAGATAAATACTTAGACTATCTAGTAGAACTGATAGATGATAATGAAGATCATATACCAACACTTTTAAAGAAGTTGAAAAAGTATCTTCGTATCTCTTTAAGTAAACTTATATCAAAACGTGATTACAAGACAGCACATGCGCTTATTGCCTGCGCATTTTGTAAAGTCACATATTTAGATCCGAAGAAAGAAGTCTATGAAATCCTTACAGATATCCATGAGTATTTGAGACAACTTATAAAAATCTATCCTTCTAGTGAAGAAGCCTTTAATGCAGTGAAGGAACTTTATAGTGACTGCTGCCTCCCATTTTATGAAGGTGTGATTGATCCAGTACTCTTAAATGATTTTGATAGTAAGCAGTTCTATGATTTGAAGTTCAACCTTATTCATCAGAAGATTCTCTATTCATCTCTTTATGATGACAGAGAACTCCAAAAGGTTATTTATGAACGTTGGACAAAATACGGGTTGGATTTACTTATAGAATCAGGTAAAGAAGAATCAGTGATTCTTGATTACTTAAGTCAGTATGCAGATAGTGAAGCAGTACAAGTCAATTATGTTGATTACTATGTAAGAAAAGGTCACTATCAAAAAGCACTTGATATTTTAGATGAGCATACAGGTGATGCTTATGAAGTAAAAAAACAAGAAGTTATAGAAGCAATGAATCATCATAAAGAAGTATCTTAAGAAACCTATTCGCAGGTTTCTTTTTTTTTCGATTTATTCAAAAGTGTAGATTGTGTTTACAGATAGTTTTATACTTAATAAAGATATATCGATAGATAAGGGAGGTACAATCTAATATGAAGAAATATATCAAATCAAGTCTCTTTTATTTTTCTATTTGCATTATTTTGTTTTCAACAGCAGGTCTTATGTCTGTCTTTTTAGCTAATATTCTCAAAAGAATGATTGATACCTCAACCGCAAAATATATTACACAGTTTTACCATGTGATGATTCTTACTATTTTCTTTATCATCATTAATTTTACTCTTCATATACTAAGAGGTTTCTTTAAAGCAAAATTCCTCAAGAAAGTCATGTTGTCTTTGAAACATGATTTATTTAAAGGCATATTCTCAAAGAGTATCAAAGACTTCAATAAGGAAAACAGTTCAGTCTATACGAGCATATTTAATAATGATTTAAAGATACTTGAAAAGAATTATTTTGATAATCTTCTCACAATCATCTCTGACTTATCTCAATTTTTCATTTGTTTAATTGCAGTCATCTCATTCCAATTTGAACTTGCTGTCATAATCATATTGATTAATGTGATTGCGATATTTGTACCTGTATTATTAGGTAAAATATTATCCCATAAGCAGATAGATTCTATTAATAAATTCAGTGATTTGAATGTGAAGATTAAGGATTTATTCAATTCTTTTGAAATCATCAAATGTTTCCAGGTGACTCATAAAGTAATAGAAGACTTTGATCATGCAGATAATATATATGAAGAAAGTATGGAAAACTTTAGATATTGTGAAGGAATTATAGCAGGTTTTTCAACTTTATCATCACTTGGTGTAAGTGTTATGACAACACTTATATCACTCTATTTTGTCATCAAGAATCAAATTACTATTGGTGAAATGATGGCAATCACACAACTTGTAAACAATATTGCGAATCCTCTAGGACGATTATCTAGTGAACTTCCATTATTAAAGAGCACAAAACCTATTGAACTTAAATTACAGGAATATATGGATATTAAAATGGTTCAAACTGGAATTAAAATAAATGGTCTAAATCAAATCACTATGGATCATATATCATTTGGTTATACTGAAAACAAAGAGATCATTCATGATTTTAGCTATGAATTTCTTAAAAATAAGAAGTATGCGATTGTCGGTAATAGTGGATGTGGGAAGTCCACTATCGTTAAGCTTCTTTTAAATTACTATGATAACTATAAAGGAAATATCTTTATCAATGATGTAAATCTCAATGAAATTGATATGAGTAGTGTTTACTCTCATTTATCCATGGTTCATCAAAATGCACCTATTCTCAATGATACACTAAAAAACAATATTACTTATTATAATGATTATTCAATAGAACAGGTTAATCAAATTGTACATGAGGCAGGATTAGATCATTTTGTAGAATCATTACCTGATGGATTAGATACTGTCATCAATGAAAATGGGAATAATATCTCTGGAGGAGAAAAACAGAGAATCAGTATTGCAAGAACTTTATTAAAGAATACAGATTTATTGATCTATGATGAACCCACATCTAACTTAGATCATGTAACTGCAAAAGAAGTAGAAAAGAATCTATTGAACAGAAATAATACATGTATCATGATTACTCATAGATTAGAAGAAAATTTACTAGAGAGATTCGATGAAATACTCGTACTAGATCATGGGACTCTTGCAGAGTCAGGAACCTTTAATGATCTTCTAGAAAGAAAAGGAGTATTCTACTCTTTGTATAAAGGATGAAAAGTAGGAGATATTCTTGTAATGTCTCCTATTTTTTTATCTGAAGACAAAAATATAGTATCATTTATTGACTTCTTAGAGCATAAGATTATAATAATTCATAAATGAACTATCTAAATATGAAAGAAGGTAAGAGCATGTATTTCAATATAGAGTTTCCAAATAAAATGGCTCATGCATATAGTGTAATGTGTAAACCACTATGTCAGGAAATCAAATTACCACAAACAGCTTTTGATATATTGATGTTTTTATCGAATAATCCTCAATATAAGACAGCAAGAGATATTGTAGAAGTAAGAAAAATTAAAGCCAATCTTGTTTCTATAAATGTAGATAAACTTGTAAAAGAAGGGTATCTAGAAAGAAGAGAAGTGGCAGGAGATCGCCGAAAGACAGAACTTGTATGTACTTCTAAGGCAGATTCTATTATAGAAAAAGGACGCTTAGTTCAGAAAGATTTTAAAGACACATTATTTAATAACATGGATAATTCTATGAAAGAAATATTATTTAAAGGTATGGAAATCATGGAAGATAATCTTGATAGGATATTGGAGAATCAATAATATGACAGTGTTAATGACTATTCTTGTTACATTCTTTGCGGGTATGGGTGCAGGATTAGGTACTGGTTTTGCAGGTATGAGTGCTGCAGCTGTGATCAGTCCAATGTTGATTACTTTCTTAGGAATGGATCCTTATATGGCTGTAGGGATTGCTTTATCTTCAGATGTACTTGCAAGTGCAGTTTCTGCTTATGAATATGGTAAAAACAAGAATCTAGATATTAGAAACGGTTTAATCATGATGGTTTCTGTATTATGTTTTACAGTAGTAGGAAGCTATGTCTCTAGTTTAGTACCAGCAACCACTATGGGTAATTTCTCAGTCTTTATGACAATGCTTCTTGGTGTAAAGTTTATCCTTAGACCAGTTATGACAACAAAAGAATCTATGGAAGCAGTCTCTCCTAAAAAAAGAGCCATTCAGTCAGTGGTCTGTGGTGTTATTATTGGTTTTATCTGTGGCTTCATTGGTGCAGGTGGAGGTATGATGATGCTTCTTATTCTTACTTCTGTATTAGGCTATGAACTTAAAACAGCAGTAGGAACAAGTGTCTTTATTATGACATTCACTGCCTTAACAGGTGCTGTATCTCATTTTGCGATTGGTGGGACACCTGACTGGGGTGTATGGATTCTATGTGTTATCTTTACATACATCTGGGCAAGAATTGCAGCACGCTTTGCGAATAAAGCGACTCCAGAAACATTAAATAGAGTAACAGGTATTATTCTAGTTATATTAGGTGTTGTGGTATTTGCATTCTCATTGGTGAAATAATTCTCTTTTGTAAAAGATAAATTATATGATGTAACGAAAAGGACGATTAAATTAATTATGATTTAATCGTCCCTTTTTGCTTAGTTGTCTTACAATCTTTAGTGAGGGCATGTTCAATATTTAGTTTAAATGAGATGACTATTTCTTTTGTTTTTATATTAAAGAATAAATATATTATCGGGGCATAGAGAACTATTCCGAGGGGTAAAATTCCTAAAAAATCATATTGTAAAAATGTGATAGAAGATAATATAAAAGTCAATTGACATAAATCTCCAGAATATTCATAAAAAGAGAAACGAGTTACTAGTACAGTAATAAAATAAATAAAAAAGTAAAACAAGACTGTTTTATCTAGTAATGTAACATAAGATAAATGTATACTTATTCTGTAATAAATAAAGAATATAATTAGCAGTAATAAACTACCCACTATAAGGACGTTTGAAAACTCATTGAATTGAATAATATAATTTGTTGTGTCAAATGCAACTGATGGCACTATGTAAGTAAGATAATATTTTTCTTTCAAATATATGGAAACAGATACTACAACTATAAAAAAGCAAATCTTTGTGAAAAAATACAACCTTTTCATCATTTTGTCTACACCTCCTATATAATTCATTTTTAGTATATTGGATCTAATCTATATTTCAATATGAATGAACTAAAAGGTAAATTTCTAATCTAAATGGTTCATGTGCCATTCATATTAGAATTATTCCGTTTGTGGTACCAGTGTTGAAAAAAGTGATTGATTTTTTTAAGATGTAAACAGGTGATAGGATTGTTTGATTGATTAGAAAACACTTTAGGTGAAAGGAAGATTAATATAATGAAAATTGCGATAATAGATGATGATTCTATTTTTATGGATGAAGTTAAGGATATTATAGGTGAAAGGATTAATAAAATAGGTATAAATGATTTTTCAATCTCTACATTTTCTTCACCTGAGCAGTTATTGGTAGACATTCATTCATTTGATTTGCTTATTATAGATGTTGAAATTAATTAATATAATGGAATCAGTATATGCAATCAAATTAGAAAATTTAATACTGACATTATTATTATGTTTATTAGTTCTTACACAACATATGTATTTAATTCCTTCACTGTTTCACCATTTTCGTATATTTTAAAGAAGGATTTGAATAATAAGGGAATATCCGAAATTGATCGTTGTCTGCAATTTTATATGAATAAAAATAAAACAATTAAAATCTCATCATTCGGCATTGAATATTCTCTTGTTCAAAGAGATATCAAAGTCATTTCTAAAATAAGTGACAAATGTGTTTTTTATTACAACGATAAACAATTTGAAGCAAGAATGAACTTAAAAGATATACTTATGGATCTTTCACCATTTTTTGTTCAGATCAATAAATCTGATATTATAAATTTGAATTTTGTATCTGATATTCATAAAGATGAAATAACTTTAAATAGTGAAGAAAAGTATTATATCAGCCGTAGAAAGATAAAAGACATTCATGAAAAGTGGATGCAATTTTTGAGGGATGGAGGATAAGGTTATATTATGGGGGATTTTGTTGTTAACTTTTTTGAATCGTTAGGATATGTATATTTTGTATCACAATGTATAAACAGAAACGAAAAATACAAACTTTTACATAGTTATTTTTTATTTATAGCATCATTGGTTATTTTAACAGTGTCATCATATCTTACTCATATTGATCAGATTTCACTATTTCTTATCAATGCTATCGCATTTTTAATATGTTACTGGTATTCTAGTAATTCCTCTATTGAAATTATATTCTTACTACTATATGTTGAAACATTAATTATCATCTCAAATATATTTTCATTATTTCTGTTTCAAAATATATTTCATACAAGTATATCACTTATTTTTTCAACGCCTCGATTACTCATTTTAACTTCGTTATTCAGCAAGCTGTTATTTTGTTCATTGAGTTTCTTTTCTGCTAAGATTATGAAGAAAAGAAATTTTGCCTTTAGCAAATCCTTGCTCATATTAGTTATTATCATTTCTATTTCTTTTTTCACCTTAGCATATAGCTTTACAAATTTAGTGTCTAATCGTGTTGACCAACAAACATATTTTATATTCTTGATTAGTTTATCTGTTTTGTTGGTTCTAAATTATGTGTTATACAACATTTTAAAAGAAGAAAATTACAAACAGATGATAAAAAATATTCAATATTCTGAATTCGAAAATATGAAATTTTTCATTGAGGCAACAAAAAGTATTAATGATGAAAATAGAAAATTAAAACATTGTCTAGAAAATGTTCTTCTTATTTTAAATAAAGAGAAGCAAAATCAGAACATAAAAAATATTTGCTTGAAACTACAAAATATCAAAAATAATACACAGTTTATAGAAACAGAAAACAATGTTATTAACAATATTTTTAACACGGTAATGCTTGTTTACAAAGATAAGAATATTCAATGGAATTTATATCTGGAAAGCAGTCTTTTAGAAATTGAATCCCTTGATTTAGCAATCATTTTAGATTCATTGCTTAAACTTGTTATTGAGAATATTGATACCAACAAAGAAGTTGTATTCAAAACTAGAGAAAAATCAAAGTTTTATTTGAATACCCACAAACCACAGGTTAGTGAAAATTAAATTTCATAAGCACCGATTAAACGGCGTTCATGAAGCTG
>NZ_JBEHVX010000088.1:0-9396 GCF_040227455.1 Catenibacterium sp. RTP21428st1_D7_RTP21428_210409
AGTTTTGGTGGATTTGAGTTTGGTTATATATTTGTGTCCGCGCAACGAAGGCGCGGGGAAATGGAGGAAATCATGAAGGAAAGAGAACTCAAAGAGAAATGTTATATGGAAGCGTTGGATGGTTCTATCTCTAACGTTAAAGTTGTACTCAATCATATGAAAAAGATTGATTTACAGGAAGGAATACTTGAAGAAGCAGTACTTAATAAAGATCGTATGCGTACAATTCTTCATCTAGAACTTGCATTAGCAGATTATTGTATTCTTTTAAGAAAGATGAAAGAAAATCAGTTTATTAACTATTTACCTCAGATGAGCAAAGATATTAATGCGCTTATTCATTGTAATCGCTTTGAGTATCATGAACAGATGATTATCGTTTATTCACAAAGAGGAGAAGAGGATATCGATGTTGAACGTTTGATTTCCTTTGGTGAAGAAATCTTAGAAAGTTATGGTTTAAATATCTAATTTTTAAATCATGCTTATTGAATTTCAAAGTGGATAATGCTATTATCTTTGAAGTATACGGAGGATGAAAAGTTATGAAAAAAAGACCTATTGTTTTATGTATTATGGATGGTTATGGATTAACTGATAGAGTAGATGGTAACGCAGTAAAACTTGCTAATACACCTAATCTTGATGATTTAATGGCAATGTATCCAACTACAACTATTAAAGCTTGTGGTAACGCTGTTGGTTTACCTGAAGGACAGATGGGTAACTCAGAAGTTGGTCATATGAATATTGGTGCAGGACGTACTGTTTATCAGTCACTTACTTTAATCAATAAAGCAATTACTGAAGGTACTTTCTTCACAAATGAAAAATTTGTAGAAGCAGTAGAAAACGCTAAGAAGAATGATTCTAAGTTACATATCTGGGGATTATTATCTAGCGGAGGAGTTCACTCTTCAAATGAACATATCTATGCTTTATTAAAGCTTGCTAAAGATGCTGGTTTAACTAAGGTTTATGTACATGCATTCTTAGATGGACGTGACGTAGCACCTGATTCAGCAGTAGACTTCGTTGGTGAACTTGCTGAAGAAATGAAGAAAATCGGTGTTGGTGAAATCGCATCTATTTCTGGACGTTATTATGCAATGGACCGTGATAAGAGATTTGACCGTGTTAACTTAGCTTATGAAGCAATTGTTGATCATAAAGGAAACAGCTTCACTGATCCAGTACAGTTCGTAAAAGATTCTTATACTGAAGAAGTATTTGATGAATTCGTAGTACCTGGTTATAACTCAGCAGTAGACGGTGCTGTAGAAGATAATGATTCAGTCATCTTTGCTAACTTCCGTCCAGACAGAGCAATCCAGATTGCTACTGTTATGACAAATCCTGATTTCTATGCAGATAAGGGATATACACCAGCAACTAAGAGAAATGGTATCTATTTCGTATGTATGATGAAATATGCTGATTCAGTAAATGGTCATGTAGCATTCGCATTACCAGAATTAACTAACACATTTGGTGATTATGTATCAGCTCAGGGATTAAAGCAGTTAAGAATTGCTGAAACTGAAAAGTATGCCCATGTAACATTCTTCTTTGATGGTGGAGAAGATAAGGAAATCGAAGGTGCTAAGCGTGACTTAATCAACTCACCTAAGGTTGCTACTTATGACTTACAGCCAGAAATGAGTGCTTACCTTGTAAAAGATAAGTTAATCGAAGAATTAGATTCTGGAGAATTCGATGTAGTCATCGTTAACTTCGCTAACTGCGACATGGTTGGTCATACAGGTGTTATTCCTGCAGCTATCAAAGCAGTTGAAGTTGTTGATGATTGTGTTGGTGAAGTATACGAAAAGGTTGCTGAACTTGGTGGTACTATGTTAATCACTGCTGACCATGGTAACGCAGAAAGACTTCTTGATGAAGAAGGTAACCCATTCACAGCACATACTACAAACGATGTACCTTTAATCGTAACAAACTCTCACCTTGAATTAAAAGAAGGCGGAAAACTTGGAGACTTAGCTCCAACTATGTTACAGCTTCTAGGACTTGCTATCCCAGAAGAAATGGATGGTACATGCCTTATTAAATAATTGAACTATTAAAGCGAGACGTCTTAGTTTCGCTTTTTTTGTATTTGTGGTAATATAGTCGAAAAGGAGAAATGAAAATGAAGAAATTACTCATTTTATGCCTTACTTTAATACTTTTAGGATGTAGTACATCTTCAGTTAAAAAAAAGAGTGTAAAAGGTATTAAAGAGATACAATATACAGAATTAAAGAAACTCATGAAAGAAGATGTTTCTTTCATGCTTTATCTAGGTCGTCCTGATTGTGGAGACTGTCAGGCCTTTAAACCTATCCTTGAAGACTATCTTAATAAGCATCCAAATGAAGGTGTTTATTACCTCAATATCAAAGCATATCGTGATGCATCACTCAAAGAAGATGCCACCAAAGAAGAAAAAGAGTTCTATAAGAATCTCTATAAAACATTTGATTTTAATTGGACACCCACATTAGAAGTCATCTCAAAGGGTTCTGTACAAAGTAAATATCAGTATCTTGATGAAGACTATTATGCGATTAAGGATCGTAGTCAACAAATCAAAAAGAAAAAAGAATTCATTCAAGAATTCAAAGTATTTATGAATCATTATTTTAAGGAGTAATAACTATGAAATGTCCACATTGTCATAAAGATATCAGACCCACAGATCACTTCTGTCCACATTGCGGTTATGATTTAAGAAGAAATCCACCTAGAAGTACAACTATTCTAGGTCGCATGATGAAAGGTTATTTAGTCATCATGTTACTTACTATTGCGCTTCCTATGGCTATTGTATTCTATAGTCAGTTCTTTACAGGAAAGTCAATTACATCTAATTTCCAGCAGTCAAAACTTTATGAGTTAGGTGAATTAAAGAAATCAGAAGGAGAAGAAGTCTATCACTTTGATTCCTCTAGCGCATTTAAGAAGAAATTTTCTAATGCTGAAACATTCATCAAACCTGCTCAGTCTTATAAGAAATCATTAGAAAAACAGTACGGTAAGACATTTACTGCTACTTACGATTATTCTGTTTATTCCAACAATGATCTCTATACAACTATTACATGTAAGACATCTTTGAATGATGATACAACTCTTGTGATTAAACGTACTTATAATCGTTCAAAGACAGATTCTATTAAAACAATAATCACAAAAGATAACTGTAAAACTTTCAAAGATCTTCTCCAGGAAGACAACAAAGAATTAATCACATCAGTGATTGATCAGCCTACATACAATAAGCTGATGAAAGCTTTCCACAATAAACAAGAAGAATTTGAAACAAATAAAAAATTCTTAGGCCATTATGGCTTAGGTGCTTATATCAATGATAGTAAAGTATCTCTAGTCGTTTACCCGGGAAATAAGTACCAATCACAATTTAAAGCACAAACAGAAGGAAACCATTCTCTTGCTCGTTAACGAGTATTCCTCAGGGAAGTATGCATAATGCATGCTTCCCTTTTTTTAACTCCAATTACAGTCATTGTACTGTTTTATATAGATTCTCTCATGACATATATATGTCTTTTTTTATTTAGTGGAAAGGGAAACAAGATGAATATTGTAAGAAGAATAGGTGCTGTTCTATTATCATTACTTATGATAGTAGGGATCACTACACAAAGTGTCAGTGCAGCATCCTATAAAATGGAATGGCATGGTAAATCTACTGCATATGGCAGTACTGTAGGTAATTTCACAATCGATGGAAGAAGAGCCTGGTGTATTGAACATAAGAAGACAACTCCATCGAATCAAACAATGTCCGGTGATTTTTATACAAGCACAGAACCTAAATATGCGAATATACGTAAGATTATGTATTATGGATGGTTTGGTTATCAGACATGGGATGGTATGAATGGATTAAATGATGATGAAAAGAATGTCATTATGTCCATGGCACTCTCTCATGCTTATTCTAATACAACACTTAAAAAAGGTAAGATTGCTGATTTCTATAATTATGCAACTTCTAAACCTGATCCTTTGAATCAGAATAATCTTTTATTTAGTAAGAATGAGTTAAGTACTTACTATGATCAAAATGCGAGAGTACAGAAAACAGAATCAGTCAGACTCAATGGTCCTAATGGATATCATATCACAATTAGTACTGGTACAAATAAAGCAAAGGTAGTCAATGAAACAAGAAACCAGTCTGGTGAAACAGTAGATATCTATGGTGGAGATACAATGCATTATGAAGCAGATGCGACTTATACAGGACCAGTCTATTCTGGTTATAAGTCAGGAGGTTTCACTTTTGCGCCATTAATTATTCATAATGGCAATAATAAATACCAGCATATTAGTACTTGGTATACACTTCCTCCAGAAGTCACTACATTTGCGAATGCACAGTTCCAGGCAGTGATTGGAAGATTAAAGCTTAGAAAGACAGATGTAGGTGGAAAACTATTAGATGGTGCCATATTCCATGTGACTGGTAATAACTTTGATCAGGATGTGACAGTCACTAATGGTGAAATAGTACTTGATAACTTATTAGTAGGTGAATATACCATTACTGAAAAGAATGCCCCTCATGGATATTTAGTGAATACAGCAACATTTAGCACAACAGTTAATCCAGGAGAAACATCAGAAGTCACTATTACTGATGAAGCCCCTACAGGACAAATTCTTATAAAGAAATCTGATGCAGATGGACTTGTACAAGGTGAAGCGTCATTAGAAGGTGCTGAATATACAGTATATAACTCAGAAAATAAAGAAGTAGGTAAAATCATGACTGATAAGACAGGTCGTGGTCAATTAAATAATCTTGTATTAGGTATTTATACAGTAAAAGAAACAAAAGCACCTGTAGGTTATAACTTAGATCCTCAAACTTATACAGTAGAACTTACTTACAAGGATCAGACAACTTCTATTGTATGGAATCATGTCGAATCTCAAGATAAAGTAAAAGTAGGACAGATTGAAATACTAAAGACTGATACAAATAATCATCCATTAAAGGGTGGAGAATTTGGTATTTATGCGAATAATGATATGTATATCGGTCATACCCTTTATAAGAAAGGTCAGCTTGTGATGTCTATTAAGACAAATGACAAAGGTATCGCAAAATCTGGTAATTTACCATATGGTTCATATTATGTAAAAGAATTATCTGCACCAGATCAAGAAGATGGTAATAAAGAAAACTTTGTCTTATCTGATGAAACACAATATGTTAAGATCACTGGCGATAAGCTGTTCTCTATGACTTTTGTAGATACAACTGTTACTGCATCTAAGAGAGATATTGCAGGTACAGATGAAATCAAAGGTGCAAAGATGCAGGTCACAGATATGAATGGAAAGATTATTGATACATGGACTTCTACTAATAAACCTCATTCAATCAAAGGATTAACTGAAGGACATGACTATATCTTAACTGAAATCACAGCACCTAATGGCTTTGTGAAAGCTGAATCTATTAAGTTTACTGTATCTAAAGAAAAGAAGAATCAAGCAGTTGTAATGAAAGATAAACAGGTTAAGATTTCTAAGACAGATTTAACTGGTGAGAAGGAAGTAGTAGGTGCTCATCTAGAAGTAAGAGATGAATTGAATAAAGTTGTAGATTCATGGACTTCTAGTGAAGAAGCACATTATGTAAGTGGACTTGAAGAAGGAAAGAAATATACACTTATTGAAACAACAGCCCCAGATGGTTATATTAAGGCTGAATCTATCACATTCACTGTATCTAATGAGAAGAAGAATGAAGCATATGTAATGAAGGATGGACAAATCACAGTTTCAAAAACTACAATTACAGGTAAAGAAGAATTAGAAGGCGCACAACTGGAAGTAAGAGATGAATCAAATAATGTAGTAGATTCATGGACTTCTACTCATGTTCCTCATTATGTCAGTGGACTAAAAGAAGGTCAAACTTATACACTTATTGAAACAACAGCACCTGATGGTTATGCGAAAGCAGAATCTATCACATTTACAGTGTCTAATGAGAACAAAACAGTAGTCATGAAGGATGCTGAAATTATTATTAATAAGGTAGATGAAGAAACAGAAGAACCTGTATTAGATGCCCAGTTCTCTGTATTTGATATGGAAGGAAATCTCATTGATCAGTGGATTACTGATGGTAAAGCTCATGCAGTGAGTCATCTAGAAGCAGGTAAAGAATATATTCTTAAGGAAACAAAGACACCTAGAGGATATCAAACAGTAACAGATACTGCATTCACTGTTTCTGGAGAAGAAGATTTATTTTTAGAAATCAAAGAAAAGCCGATATTAGTGAATATCCAGGTGAATAAGGTGGATGCCAAGACAAAACAATTAATCAAAGATAAAGACTTTGAATTCACACTTTACAAAGACCCTGATTGTATTTATAGTATGGTTGCTGCCTCATCAAAAGATGGTAGCGCAACATTTAAAGATTTAAGATATGGTACATACTATATCAAAGAAACAAAAGCACCATTTGGCTACCACTTATCTACAGAAGTCAAGAAGGTCGTCATTGATGAAAATGTGAAGGGCGATACATATACATTTGATTATGAGAATACACCAATAGAAATCATTCAAACAGGTGATCCAACAAATCTATTAATGATAATTGGTTTAGGTTTAGTCTCAATGATTTCTATTATTTTCATTCTTATTAAGAAAGAAAGCTAATATTTAGGACTGGAGAAATCTCTCTCCAGTCTTTTTCTATTAATATGACTTTTTTTTATTGAGACCTTCCTATATAATGGGAAATTAAGGAGGGTGGAACTATGAAAATGGTATTTTGTGATATAGATGGAACTCTTTATCGTGAAAATGAACAGATCTCACCTTTAAACAAAGAAGCCTTAACACGTTTTCGTGATGCAGGCGGTCAAGTTGTTTATTGTACAGGACGTCATATATTAGAAATGAATAAAATCCTTGAGCAGGATGGTTATCCTTTTGATTATCTTGTTTTAAACAATGGTGGGGCAATCCTTGATTCCAATAAAGAAACTCTCTATGAGAAACATATAGAACAATCAATTGGACTTGACATTCTACAATGGGGAGTAGATGCCAATATGTTTGTGCATATGTGTGATGGAAAGAATAGTTATGGTTGTTTTAATCATCAATCTTTTGCACATAGTGATATGGGAAATATACCTATTCCTGACGACTATATGACATTAATGAAGAAAAGTCCTTCATTTCAAATCATTAGCTTAAATCAGGAAGATAATCAGACTGATAGAATTAATATCATTAAGAAAAGAATTGAAGACAAATATGGTGATGATGTTGAATGTCATCCTAATCTTTATTTCCTAGATATTGTTCCTAACAACTGTTCTAAAGGGAGTGGTGTCACTTATCTCAAGGACAAAACAAATGCGATAACCTATACAATAGGTGATTCATGGAATGACCTTTCAATGATTGAAGCAGGAGATCATGGCTGTACATTTAATTATGCACATGATGATATTCAAGAAAAAGCAGATCATATTTATAGTTATGTCTATGAAATGATCGATGATATACTAGGGGGTAAAATATAGTGAGCTGGAGAAATAATTTAAGAGATGTAGAACCTTATGTGGCTGGTGAACAGCCTAAGATGTCTAATCTTATCAAACTAAACACAAATGAAAATCCATATGAACCAGGAGAAAAAGTCAAAGAAGCGATTCAATCTTTTGATCCATTTAAACTAAGACTCTATCCTGATGCAGATGCATCAAAGCTTAAACATTTAATTGCAGAGTATCATGGATTAGAAGATGATCAGGTCTTTTTAGGTAACGGAAGTGATGAAGTTCTCGCCTTAACATTCTTAACATGCTTTAACGGACAGAATCCTATTCTTTTCCCAGATATTACTTATTCTTTCTATCCTGTTTATTGTGAACTGTTTAATATTGATTATAAGACAGTGGCACTTGATGATGCATTTAAGATTAAGAAAGAAGATTATTTTAATAAGAATGGTGGAATTATCTTCCCTAATCCAAATGCGCCAACAGGTGAACTTATGTCTGTAGATGATATCGAAGATATTATCAAACATAATCCTGAGAGTGTTGTTGTGATTGATGAAGCCTATATTGATTTTGGTGGAGAAACAGTCATACCACTCTTAAAGAAATATGATAACTTACTTGTGATTCATACATTCTCTAAATTCCGTTCACTTGCAGGTAGTAGACTTGGTGTAGCTTTAGGTAATAAAGAGCTTGTATCACATTTATATGATGTAAAGAATTCATTCAACTCATATCCAATTGATGCACTCGCTCAGGTGATTGGCGAAGCTTCTATTCAAGACAGTGAAGTGATTAAAGAACATGCGAAAAAGATTATCGCAACACGTGAACGTACTAAAAAAGCCCTTAAAGAAATGGGCTTTACTATGACTGACAGTTATTCTAATTTCATCTTTATTCATCATGATGATTATGATGCAGAACATATTTTTAAAGAATTAAGAAAGAAACATATTATTGTAAGATATTTCAATGCCCCACGTATTAATCAATACTTACGTGTCACTATTGGAAACGATGAAGAAATGGATGCATTCCTAGAAGCTGTCAGAGAAATTATTCAAGCATTTTAAACACATAAGGAAACAATTAATGATATGATAAATACAGATAACGTACTTCTATTTGATCTAGATGGAACAGTACTTAATACCGATGAATTGATCTTCCAGTCATTCAGATATACTTTTAAAAAGCTTCTTCCTGATTACACATTATCAGAAGAAGAGCTTCTCTCATTCTTAGGACCACCTTTAAGAGATTCATTTGCACGTTTCTTTTCAGGTGATCAGGTAGATGAAGCAGTACAAATCTATCGTGCTTATAATCATGAGAAGCATAATGATTATGTTACTCTATACCCTCATGAAACAGAAGTATTAAAAAAACTTCATGAGAAAGGAATAAGAATGGCTGTTGTGACTACAAAATTCAAGGATGCGGCTGTATATGGATTAAAGTGTGCACACTTGGATCAGTATTTTGAAATAGTCATTGGAAGTGATGAAGTCACACATGGGAAACCTCATCCAGAAGCAGTATTGACTGCAATGAAGAAAATGAATGTGAATAAAGGTTATATGATTGGCGATAATGTGACTGATATTCAAGCAGGTAAGAATGCTGGTATTAAGACTATAGGAGTCACTTGGTCTTTAAAAGGCACAGAGGGGCTTCTTGATGAACATCCAGATTATATGATGGAGTCATATGATGACTTATATGATTATCTAGAAAGGATGTAAGTGTGAAACAAAAATCAATCAAAACGTATAAAAAAAGACAAACTTAAAAACAAGTTTGAATAATTTAGAAAAAA
>NZ_JBEHVX010000089.1:0-9395 GCF_040227455.1 Catenibacterium sp. RTP21428st1_D7_RTP21428_210409
GTGGTTCACTACACTTGGCGGTAAATACCTGTGGTCAGACTATCTCCGACTGAATTAGTGCCATGCCCGGCACACGCTAAAAAGATGATTCCGTTTATTGGAATCATCTTTTTCTATTTGTTGGGATCAATCATAGTTAATTGTACTTTATGTCTTTGTTCATCAATTGTATCTACCCATGTCGTTACGATATCTCCTACAGAGACAACATCACTTGGGTGTTTAATACGGTTTTTACTCATTTTAGAAATATGAACGAGTCCATCTTCATGTAATCCAATATCTACAAAGGCACCGAAGTCTACAACATTACGTACAGTACCTTCTAGTTTATCATTTACATGAAGATCTTCTAATGTGAGGATATCCTGTCTCAGAATTGGTCCATCATAATCATCACGATAGTCTCTTAGTGGTCTCATAATAGAGTCTAGGATATCTTTAAGTGTATAGTCATCTAGTCCTGTAAGTTCTTTAAGGGATGTAATGTTAGCCTGTGAGACAGCCTTCTTACATGCATCTGTTCCTAGATCATTAGTCGTTAAGTTTAATGCTTTTAAGATAGCTTTAGTGGCATCATAAGATTCTGGATGGATATTTGTACGGTCTAGTGGTTCACTGCCCTCTTCGATTCTTAAGAAACCAGCAGCTTGTTGATAGGCTTTTGGACCAATCTTAGGAATCTTTTCCATTTCTTTACGGCTCATGATCTTACCATTTTCTTCACGATAAGCCACAATACTATTTGCTGTTGCCTGAGTTAAACCAGAAACATTCTTTAAGAGTGTAGGACTGGCTGTATTGATATTCACACCAACTAGGTTAACCGCTTTTTCTACAACGAAGTTAAGTCTTTCTTTTAATTGGGTAGTAGGTAAATCATGCTGGTACTGCCCTACTCCAATAGATTGAGGATCAATCTTAATAAGTTCTGATAAAGGATCAAGTAGTCTTCTTGCGATAGAAATAGCACTTCTTTGTTCAACGTGGAGGTCTGGGAATTCTTCTATCGCAAGCTTAGAGGCACTATAAACACTCGCTCCTGCTTCACTGACTATTGTATAGCTTACAGGTAAGTGATATTTCTTGATTGTATTTGCGACAAAAGCTTCACTTTCACGACTGGCTGTACCATTCCCAATCGCAATAAGATTGACATCATATTTTGTACAGAGGTCTACTAGTTTCTTTTCTGATTCCTTCACTTTCGCAACAGGAGGATGTGGGTAGATAACATCTACTGTAAGTTTCTTACCTGATTCATCAATGACAGCGAGCTTACATCCTGTACGGAAAGCTGGGTCAAAGCCTAAGATTCTCTTATTTTTCATCGGAGCCTGTAAGAGAAGCTTGCCTAGATTATCAGAGAAGACATCAATACTTGCTTCCTGGGCTTTTTCAGTAAGAGCATTTCTGACTAATCTTTCTAGAGATGGATAAGCAAGACGCTTTAAGCCATCATCAATGGCTTCATCTACATATTTGGCTGTTGGACTCTTAGGGAACTTAATATAACGTCTTGAGACAAATGTCTTGATATAATCTTCATTAATGTTGATAGAAACAGTGAGAATCTTTTCTTTTTCTCCTCGATCAATCGCCATAATACGATGTGTCGCAATACGTGAGACATTTTCAGAATAGTCATAGTACATCTTATAGGTCATCTTTTCATCTTCTGCATTCTTCTTTTTAGAAGTGACAAGTCGGCCGTAGTTCATCATAGAATCGACAATCTTATTACGTACTGTCATATCATTAGAAATCTTTTCTGCAATGATATCCTTAGCACCCTGCAATGCCTCTTCTCTAGAAGTGATTGTATCGTTTAGATAGGCATCAATGTCTTTTTCATTAAATGTACGTGGTAAAGAAAGAAGTGTCTTAGCTAAAGGTTCTAGGCCTGCTGCAATAGCCACACTGGCTCTTGTTTTCTTTTTCTGTTTATAAGGACGATAGATATCTTCTACCTGTGATAAACGTGTACATGCGTTGACCATCTTCACGATATCATCATTTAAGTGTCCTAATGTTTCTATTCTTGTAAGGACTTCTTCTTTTCTTTTTTTAAGATTTACCTGATAGTCATATTGTTCCTGGATCACACGAATCTGTTCTTCATCTAAGCCATGTGTTAATTCTTTACGATAACGGGCAATAAAAGGAACAGTACAGCCTTCTTCTAATAGTTTTAATGTATTTTGTATCTGTTCTGTCTTGATATTTAGTTGTTCTGAAAGTTTAAGTATAATATCTTCCTGCATTGTCTACTCCTTTATAAAAGGCTGATTGCTCAGCCTTATGCATGTTTATATAAGTATGTGATTGAAAGTGGTGGTAATTCTAATTCTCCATTATAATCCACCATTTCTCCACTCATCAAATCCTGATAAGAACCATGTTCAATAGGTGAATAGATTGTATAAGGTGCATCATCAATATTAAGTGCAACTACAATCTTTTCTCCTTCATAGTTTCTTTCTAATACGTACTGTTTATTAGTAAGAACTAAATCCTTATAGTCTCCTAATGTGAGTGCTTTATGTCCTCTACGCATATGAATATATTTTGATACTAAACCAGATAATTCGTTAGGTTGAGGTGCATCGAATTCTGGACGAAGTGGTGCATCTGTTAGTCCTTGAATCTTTTCACCTTTAATACCCCATTCTGAACCATAATAAATACATGGAACACCAGGTACTGCCATGAGTAATCCAAATACTAATGGAAGTTTTCTTTCATCAGTTAATGTACTAGATATTCTATTCACATCATGGTTATCTACAAATGTGAGTAAATCCCTACCTCTGTACATATCCATCGCATTTCTCTTTAATGTATGGGCATATTCAAACATATTCAAAGAGTTAAATGAAGACCAGAATGCTTTATATGATGGATAATCAGTGATTGCATCTAGTTTAGCTTCTGTATACATGTAACCTGCATTATCACCTAATACTTCTCCTAACATAAAGAAATCCTGTTTTAAACTCTTACAATGATCACTCAACATTGCCATAAACCATCTAGGCAATGAATAAGCGACGTCTAGTCTTAAACCATCTATATCAAAACACTTGATCCAGTAATCGACTGCATCTAGTAGATAATGTTGGACATCTGGGTTATCTAGGTTTAACTTCACAAGTTCATAATGACCTTCCCATCCTTCATACCAGAATCCATCACCATAGCTAGAATCTCCATCAAAGTTGATATGGAACCAATTGGCATATGGGCTTGCAGGTCCTTTTTCCTGGACATCTCTAAACGCAAAAAAGCCTCTACCGACATGGTTGAATACCCCATCTAATACAACCTTGATATCATGTTCATGGAGTGTTTTACATACTTCCGCAAAATCTTCATTTGTACCTAAACGCGTATCGATGAGATTATAATCACGCGTATCATAGCCATGAGAATCACTGTTGAATACAGGATTGAAATACACAGCACCAATTCCTAATTCTTGTAGATAAGGGACAAAGTCCTTGATTTTTAAAATACGATGAGCCTGAATATCATCATTTACTTCAGGCGCACCACAAAGTCCTAGTGGGCAAATCTGATAAAATACTGTTTCTTGATACCACACAATTAACACTTCCTTTCTGTTTACTATTATACTTCATTTTTATGTGCTATCCAATCTATTTATATTTTTAGTAACTTACATTTATGCATTTACTATATATTTATAGATATTCTAATTTTTTATTGTATATATCGATTATGCTCAGGGTCATAGTCGTTCAATAATAGTTCTATCTTGTCTTCATCATAGTCAAGATAGACATATAAGACATATATAAGTAAATCTTTAAGCTGCTCATGAATGTCTGTTCCAAAGTATAGACGTAATATCTTCTCACAACTTAACGCAAAGCCCAATATATCTTCAGTATTCTTATAGTCTTCATATATATGATCAATCATCCATCCCATTTCTTCATTCAATGATTCTTTGAGTATGTTATAGAATTGTTCCATATTAGTGCCTCTTGAAATAGTTTTGAATATCTTCTGCAGGAATAATGGTTATTTCCCCTTCTTTATAATTATTCTTCCATGGTCCTGTTTTAGTGAGTGTTATAAGTGTTTTTAAAGGGTAACGAGAGAATGTATTGAGGATTTCATCTATGTATTCCTTCTTATTTTCATCTAGATCTAAATAAGCATCTTCGATGATTTTATAACGCATATCATCTTGTACTCTAAATGGGAATGTGGAGAATAAGTGATAAACATCAGGATAGATGACACCTTGCTTCCATGCTTCACAATGTTCATGAAAGAGTGGCTGTGGATAGGAATAAGCCTGTATGAAGTAAAGATAGGATTCTAATTGCATAGGTGTGAGTTCTTCTAGTGTATAAAAGAGATAAGAAATCACCTGCAATATTTCTTTTGAACAGGAGAATTGTGATTTAAGAGTGAGACATCTGTTGATTGCCTTTTTAAAGGCTGGTCCCATCTTTTCATGGTTCTTATTCACTAAACCCATCATATAGTCTATATCACATAGTGCATTGTGAATAACTTGTGCATAGTCAGGATGAGGAGTGCTTCCCTGTAAATATCTTGTAATAGTGACTTCTCCAAAGCCTAAAGCATAAGATAATGGTGCTTTACCGAGATGATAGAGAGACATAAGGGCTTCTATTTCTTCTTGTATTCTTGTTTTACACATCTTATTCACCTTCTTCACACTTATTATAGCATATGATAGACTTTTTAGAAATATCTATCATATGCATTAAAACAAAGAAAAAAGTGCATATTATTGTGAATATGCACTTTCCTGTGTGAAGAGATTTTCTATCTCCACCAACATTTTCCCAAATTCATTGAGCTTTATATAAAGCTCATCATCGTCAATATTCATGACGATTTCGTTTTGTCTGATCCTCGCATCATGCATATAACATATTGCAGAGATCTTTTCCTTCTTATCAGCGTCTAGCTGATATGTATCAATCAGATTTGTGATTGTCGATGCCTGGTCTGAGAGCTTATAGGACCTGTTATGCACAAAGGCATAGACAATCATATGTTCACCCTTGAAATTCTTATAGGGCATTAATAGTTTTTGATAATTCAGCATACGCTCCACTTCCCCTCTTGTTCTCTATTATATCTTAGTTACTATTTATAGATAGGGTGTGGCAAGAGATTGGACAAGGAAAAACAACATATTATAATTCTAGTGAAAAGATATTCTTAAGCTGTATTTTATGGTTATTAATATAAATATAGTGATCATTGAGATTTACTATTTGTATTGTTCCTCTTATTTTAGAATAAGAAGACCCTGTGTAATAGACAAGTTCTACTTCATCTCCTTCTTGAATTTGATGAATTTTCCAGTTAAGTTCATAATATTGGTCTTCACGTAGTTCTTTTCTAGGTATTTTGGTATCTTCTTGAAGTAGTTCTTTAAATCCTTTTAAGGCATCAAAGCTTAAAAATAAACGTGCACGATCAACCTTCTTATGCATTATGTCCTCCAATTAATGTATTTCTTTTTTCTGTAGTGGCTTTTTCCTGTTTATTCATAAGCTTTAATATCGCATTCTTCCCATACTTATGGCGGATAGAGACAATAGCTTTCTGAAGTTTCTTTTCTTCTTCTAATGCCTCTATATCACTAAATAAGTCATAGGATTCATAAGCTTCATCTAAGACATTTCCAAAGGATATAGAAATCTGTCTGATCAGTCTTCCTTTTTGAACTTTTAGATGATAAAGAGAAATAAAGGCATCCATCAGAACACTCAATGAATTGGTTCTGACTGTCAGCTTTCTAGAGCCTCCTGCCCATCCTCCACCATCTGTACGTGAATAACCGATATATAAACTTATATGATTTGTGACAAGACGTGATTCCACAAGTCTTAAGACATTGAGTTCTACCATTTCCTTTACAACGAGTATTGCATCCTCATATTCATAATCAGAAAAGAGAACTTGAGAATTATTAATTGACTCATTCTTAGGACGATACTTCTTAATAGAGGCAATCGTAGCAGGTTCTCTTCCCCAGGCATGATCAATAATATATTCCGCATTTATACCAAACTCCTTATAAAGTATCTCTTCAGGAATCTGAGTAATCCCATGCATATCCACAACACCGAGTTTTAATAAATGATTGGCTGTTCCACTTCCCATATGCCAGAAATCAGTAATAGGTAAATGATGCCATAGGTATTTCTGATATCTTTCTTCATCTAATATCCCAATATTCTCTTTTGTATGCTTAGAGATAATATCAAGAGCGACTTTTGCAAGATAAAGATTGGTTCCTATGCCACATGCGGCGGTAATATGTGTATCTTCAAATACAGCCTGCATCAACATCTTCGCAAACGCCTTCGCACTCTTATGATAAAGATGCATATAAGATGTGATATCAATAAAACATTCATCAATAGAATAAACATGAATATCATCAGGTGAGACATAACGACAATAGATACGATAAATACGTGCTGAATATTCCATATAAAGATGCATACGGGGCATCGCAGTAATATATTCAACACCCTTAGGTATTTCAAATATACGGCAGCGATTATGAATTCCCATACTTTTCATTTGAGGTGTAATCGCAAGACAGAGTGCTCCATTACCTCTAGTAGGATCTGCCACTACAAGATTGGTTTTAAAGGGATCAAGATGTCTTTCACTGCATTCGCAAGACGCAAAGAAGGTTTTTAAATCTATACATAAATATACTTTTTTCATCATTATTTCTCCTTCCTGTTAGTCTTATTATAGTTATCTATGGTGCATATATCAAATAGTTTTGCACCAAAATGATTCTGTAAGTACAATGAATGACGCATTTGTTTGCACCAAATTGTATTATGTTGTATAATGCCTAAAAAGAGGTGGAAACAATGAATTTTAAAGAATATCTAAAGAAATACAAGGAAAAGATGGGTGTGTCTAATGAATATATTGCGAGTCAATTAGGCGTGAACCGTTCTACTGTGACAAGATGGTTAAAGGGTGATACAAAGGTCACAAATCCTGAAGTGATAGAGAAGCTCTCATTTATATTAGGTGTAGATGTAGAATCACTTATTAATAGTGAAGAACGTTATGAAAAGCCAGTACTAGGTGAAGTCAAGGCAGGTTATGATTTACTCATTGATGAGAATTTTGAAGGATATGAGCAGGTGACTCAGGATGATTATTATCGTGGAGATTTCTTTTTACGTGTTGTAGGAGATTCTATGTCAGGGGCACATATTCATGATGGAGATTTATTATATGTAAAAAAGTGTAATGATGTACCAAGTGGGACGATTGCGGTCGTATTGATTAATCGTTGTGAAGTAACAGTCAAAAAGGTTATAAAAAAAGAAGGATTACTGATTCTAGAACCAGCGAACCCTTCTGTAGATGTACGTTATTATTCTCAGGAAGAGGTAGAAAGTCTTCCTGTAGAAATTATTGGAAAAGCGTTATATAGTCGTTCTGATTTAGTATAAGAATTCTTCAATCATTAAAGTACTCATACGCTTCTTGAGATCATCTAGCTTTACATCATCACCTAGACAAAAAGAAATATGTTTATATTCTTCAAAGAGTGTTTTTCTGCAGGTAATTTCTCTTTGTCCGATTGTAGTCTGATAAAGATGATCATGTGTTGTAATGTTCATATGATGTTGTAATTCCTTTAAAGCAGCCTGACCATTAAGTTTCATACGATGATTCTTTTCTTCTTGATCATCGTTGCTTTGTACATCAAACATATAAGCACAAATACTATAGTTCTTATGATGACATTCCTTAAATAAGTCATGAATCATATAAGTGAAGTCTACAAATATACCTCCACCTGTACCCCCTACTATACCAGAGGCAATAAGGACATTAATATGATCCTCCCCAGCAATAGAAATCATTTTTTCAATGAGTGTCTTGAACTCACTTCTTATACCTTCATAGACAGATTCAGTTCTAAAAATCTTCTGTCCAAGTGTTCTATCACAATCTGTTCCACGAGGATCTAGAATGATGATTTCATCATCTGTCATATGTGTATTCTTGATATGAGAAGTCATATCTACGATTCTCATTTCTACTCTATCTATATCATCATAATCATGTTTTATTTTACCTTTTAAGGAATCAATGACACCGCCACCAAGTCCTCCTAATCCAACAATAATAATAGGATCTGCTTGATTCATGTTTCTACTTAGTTGTAGCCCCATAAAGTTATCCTCCATTTCATAATCACAAATAATTTAGCCTTTCCTATTCTAACATATTTAAAACACATTACAATAAAAATCAAAGGAAGCTGTAAAGCCCGTCTAGGGCCTTACAGCTTTCCTTTTTTCATATAATAAGATGCTTTGATTATAAGAACACGATCTGTATAAATATAACCATTTCTTATCATATGAGCATTGGAGAATTTCTTTCGGCAATTTTTATGCTGATCAGCTTCCCCTTCATAACCAGCATTCTTTTTCTCTTGAATCATATAATCCGCTTCCCCTCTTTCAATGCCATATATTATTATACAGTTATGATTATATATTACAATACATATTCATAACATATTCACATAATATGAAAAAGAACGCTCTTTTTAAGTAAATTGTTGCTTTGAGTAATCTTATTCAGCGAATATACCATAACGATATTCGTAATATGCCTCCTTAAGTGCAATAGGCATAGGTGTAGCTCTTACCATTTCATTACTGAAAGCCTCAGTATCCATCATCATTCTTAGAATCTCAGATGCCATTTCCTTTCTCTTGAATGTATACTTAGCCTGCTTCTTAAGAAGTAGGAAATCTAGATAACCTTGTATGTATCTGGTTCCAACGCCTCTTGTTGTCTGTATCATTGAGCTTACTTCTGTCATCATCTCATTGACAGCTCCTAATGATTTACCATCATCAGTAAGATATCTCTTCTCTAAAAGAGATGTCTTTATCTTATTGTTTACTGCTTCAAGATAGTTGGCAAACTGTTGTATGCTTGCCTTTGAATCTGATATGAACTCTTCCACATCCTTAAAGTAGTCTTTATTCGCTTTATATTTATCAAATGACTCACTTCCAAGGCCTGATACCTGCATCATCATATGATCATTTTCATCTGTAGCACAGACAATGGCAACCTTGTGATGAGATATTCCTCTATATGCAACCTGTTTACCTCGACGCATATAGAAGCAGGTCGTCTTGCTTGTCTCCAAGACTTGAGCCTCACCCTCTAGAGGCATTTTATGGTACTACGTCAAGAAAAAGTACCAGTCAAACTGAAATTTCTTTACTAATCCAATTACTCTTTACATAACTTTTTTCATATTGATTTGGACTTTGATAATTACAGTGACTATGTATTCTTACTGTGTT
>NZ_JBEHVX010000090.1:0-9361 GCF_040227455.1 Catenibacterium sp. RTP21428st1_D7_RTP21428_210409
GTTTTGGTGGATTTGAGTTTGGTTATATATTTGTGTCCGCGCAACGAAGGCGCGGGGAAATGGAGGAAATCATGATTATTAGAGAAGCAAGAATAGAAGATATAGAAAGAATATTAGAAATATATGATATTGCGAAAGCATTTATGAGACAAACAGGGAACCCACATCAGTGGAACAGCCGTTATCCGGATTTAAAAACATTAGAAGAAGACATTCATAAACAGCAACTCTTTGTAATGGAAGAAAACTCTATTATACATAGTGTATTTGCGTTTATTATAGGAGAAGATCCTACATATAAGGAAATAGAAGGTGCATGGCTTGATCACAGTACTTATGGTACGATTCATCGTATTGCGAGTGATGGCACTATGCATCAAGTATTTAAGAAAGCAGTGGACTTCTGTAGTGAAAAATGTGCACATCTAAGAGCTGATACACATAAAGATAATAAGATTATGCAGAAGGTCATATTAAAAAACGGTTTTCAAGAAACAGGAATTATCTATGTAGAAGATGGCACACCTAGAATAGCTTATGAGAAGGTGAAATAATGATCTGTCCTAAATGTGGATGTAGAGTAGAACCGGGAATGAAGAAATGTCCTGTATGTGATAGTACTTTAGATAACGAATACACAAGATATGAAAAGAAGATGAAAAGAAAAAAGAATACAGAAAAAAGCAATAGGTTCTGTATTTCTTATATCTGATATTATTCGTACTCTTATTGGTGTAGGTATAGCTCTATTTGGCTGTGTAGGTATCATGGAAGGTGATTATCTATTTGCAGCCAGTATAATTCTATTTGGCTTATCACTCATCCCTTATTGGTATAAGAAAGCATCTAACAAATTTATTGCGATTATCCTACCTGTATTGTTTGTACTTATGGGTTTTGTAGTATTATTGTTTACAGTATAGAAAGTATATTCTTTCATCTTTTTTGTCTTGTAATACATGTTAATAATACTTACTTTAGACTAAAGAGGTGATAGATATGACATATACAGAACCAACCGCAATTGGTGGTATGACACAAGAAGAACTAGACAAAGAATTAAGAAAAGGTATTGAATCTATCAAAGAAGGTAAAACATTTACTGCAGGTCAACTACCCACGACCTAAAGGTCATGGGCTTGTAACTGCCCAGTCGTATTAACGGTTTACACCTCCGACCTTTAACCCCAATAGATATTGCTATCTAAAGTGGCGTTACATCATAGGGTGGTTGACAGCACCCTTTGCAGCAGAGTTTACTCTGCTACAACTGTATTAGGTACTTGGCTATCTGCAAGATAGTCTATTCCCATACGATACAGGTTCATAGCTCCAATGCGGTCATCATTAGATTTATAACCACATTTTTTGCAGGTAAACAGATGTATTTTCTTATTGCGGTTAGACTTTTCAACGTGTCCACAGCAAGGGCAGCACTGGCTTGTATAGCGAGGGTCTACCTTAATAACAGAAGACTGATTCTGTTTTGCTTTGTAGATTAGTTTCTGCTCAAGGTCATAGAAAGACCATGATACAGAAACATAACGATATTTTGTTTTAACACGTTCCGTAGCATTACGAATACCTGACAAATCTTCCAATACAAAGAGAGTGTGCTTTGGGTTGCTTTCAACGAGTGCCTTCGATACCTGATGGTTAATATCCTGCATCCAACGGTTTTCTCGCTGACCGATAGCTTTTAGTCTTCGTCTTGAGGATGGCGTATGTCGCATTTGGAGTTCTTTACGAAGTTTGGAATAGTTAGCACGTTTCTGTTTAATAGCTTTACCACTAACAAATCCAGACTTATGTTTGCTGTCATAAGTTGCAACAACAAAGTTAATACCTCTGTCAATACCTACAACATTACAGATGTCAGAAATATTACTTTCTTCAACCTCATAGGTAACTGGTATATGCAGATAGTATTTACCATGTTTATTTACAAGTTTGGCAGTACCAAACTTATAAATCGTATGATCGAAATACTTAGACATTCCATCTGAAAAATAAGATAACTTCACACGACCATTAAGCGTATTGATTGAAAAACGGTTTTGTGTTAAGGAATAATCTCTGTTCCATACCAAATCATATTGAGGTTTTTTGAACGATGCTTTAATCCACTCATTCTGATTTTCAAGAATGGTCTTATATCTGGCAATAACAGTCTTCAAAACAGACTGAGCCATCTGCGATTTAAGGTTAAACTTTTCTCGCAAAGTAGAATACAAAGCCTTGTTAAGTGAAAACTGCTTTAAGTCATGAGTGCGGAATACATAGTCTGAAACATAATTACAGGCATTACGATAAACAGACATAGTCTCATCAAGCAAAAACTTATCTGTTTCAGCTACGATTATTTGAATTTTAGCTGTAATAGTCATCTGTTCCATAGATGTACTCCTTTCATAGATACTTCACTATATATTATATCTAATTTATAGCGAAATATCTATATTTTGAGGTGAACTGTGAATAGTAGATACAATCTCATAACAGACGGAAATACAGTCTGAAAGTACATATAGTCCTAGTAACCAAATACCACAAACAACTACTAAAAGGCTCTATTACCGATGATGTTAAACAAGAGATTCTCGATATAGCTAATACTCGTGGCTACGAAATTATTGTAATAGAAACTGACAAAGACCATATGCATTTCTTATTAAGTTACGATACAGCAGATAAAGTTTGAATTGTAAAGCAGGAAAAAACATACCACTTATGGCAAAAGTATAGTTCGGTCTTATCAAAACAGTATTGGAAGGAAAAAACATTTTGGTCATATGGTTATTTTGCTTGTAGCATTGGGGAAGTGTCATCAGAAACTATACAAAAATATATTGAAAGTCAGGGAGAATAGATAATGATTTACGAGGCTCCTCCCATCGCCTAAAGGCAGTGGGTTTCCGCCTATGACAAACGAAAGGATTTATTTATGAAGTAGATGAAGAACTTGCAAGAGAGTTTGGAATCTAACGAGAGAGAAACAGCGGGCTGCTGTTTCTTTTTCTAACTAGAAAGCTGTATGTATATGCAAAAATCTATTCTATAGCTAACATAAAGAGGATACCCACTACAGTGAATATCCTCTCATTTATGCTATAACTTCTTCTTTTTTATCGCGTCAGCTGCTACATTGATAGCCTTTTCTGCTACCTGTTCAGCTATTTTTGGTGCCTCTTTTTGTAATACTTTTATTGCTGGTACTGCTACAACACCTGCAATCTCAGCTCCCTTTTTTGCAACTGCTTTTACTGTTTCTTTTCTGTCCTCTCGTTTTGTACGGCATTCACGACAATAACTATGTTCAGGTTCTGCTTCATCCAATGGTTTAAAACAACCATGTGCCTTACAAACATAGATTAATTTCTCACCACACTCAGGACAATAGTTAATTTTTGCACTATATTTCTTTTTTCTGTGTGTCTTACAACATTCATTAGGACAAGCCTTCTTTCTTGAATCCATACTAATTACCCTCCGTTTTGTATTGTATAGCTCTTAATCTGTTTTGAATTTCTTTGTAGTCAAGTAATGCATTCGCTCTTTTACTCCAAGTACTATTTATGAGTTTGTCATCTCTTGGATCACACTCAATCAAAAATCCCACGTTTGGTTTTATGATAGCTTTTATGAACCTCTGGTATTCATTACAAACCATCAGCATAGAATTGAATTGATTACTATCAAAATAAATCATTGCTTTTAAGGTGATGATTCTATTGATCGTCTGAAAACAAACATGAATGTTCTGCATTTTCTCTACAAGACAATCGTGTTTCTTTCTTTCTTTTTATCTTATTGAACTGAGGTGATCTTAGGAAAGCTATATCAGATTTGAGTTCCTGAATAATCTGGGCCTGTGAATCATTGAGAGATTTCAATGATTGAGATATGAGTTCATTTCTTAAAGATGCGTCACTTACTTGTAATGCTTCTAGATAGAGAGATAACCCACTATAATATAATCCTACTCTATCATTATGAAACTCCATCAATATATGACTGATGTTCTCTTCAATATTTTCTAATGTATCTACAATATCATCTAATACATCTTTGATGACATTTAACTGTGATGCAATAATCAAATCCTTTTCATTCACTTGTTCTTTGATGTTTAACTTCTTCCCGTAATGATTCTTCTCATCTCGTAACTGCGCATACATGTTGCTATTCTTATCTTTATCGAATCTAAGTAATCCCTTTTTATATTTTTCTTTCAACTCATCTGACAGATCAACGACCAAATTCACATCATCATCCTGTTCAATGGAATCAAAAAGATGATTCATAAATATATTAGATTGATTATATTTTTTCGAAATTAAAGATTTGAATGAACTGTATTCAAACTGTTCATCATATAAATTAAGAAGAGATTCATCCATCAACAATATAGAATCTTCTCTTTGATCAAAATAAGACATACGATACAACTCCAATCAATTTGTTTTCTAGTACTATTATAATACTGATTGTTGTATATTGTCTTATTTTTTTGTATACACCAAACAATTTTATATTTTTTTCTATGACTCCTATTTTAAGGTATTATCAAGCATGAATTTCAGACATAGAATATAGAGATGGTGTATAATAAACTTATCTTGACATAGAAAGGACAAATAATAATGAAACTATTTCATTTATCTGATCTCCATATTGGCTTAAAGCTAATGAACAGAGACTTAACAGAAGACCAACAATATATACTTAATAGAATTGTACAATACGCAAAAGAAAAACAACCTGACGCTATTATGATTGCAGGTGATATATATGATAAAGCTGTTCCTAGTGCTGAAGCAGTGAGTCTATTTGACTCTTTTGTGACATCTTTAAAGGAAGCAGTACCCCAATCTACTATTATGATGATTTCTGGTAATCATGATAGTGCCCCTAGAATAGATTGTTTTAGACAGGTACTACTTAAACAGAACCTCTATATGGTAGGTAACCCTCCTGAAAAAGAAGAAGATCATATTGAAAGAATTACTTTAAATGACACTTATGGACCTGTTCATTTTTACCTTCTTCCTTTTGTGAAACCTTCCATGGTTAAAAACATTATTGGAACTAACGATGGAAGAAACTACTCTTATAGTGAAACAATTAAGAAACTGATAGAAAGAGAAGAAATGAATACAAAGGATAGAAACGTATTGATTTCTCACCAGTTCTATCTACCAGTTAACAAGAAAGCAGAAGACATAGAACGAACTGACTCTGAAATACGTACGGCTGGTAACATAGATGAAGTCAGTGGAGAAGTATTACTCCCATTTGATTATGCTGCTCTAGGACATATCCATAAGCCTATGAAAGTAGGAAGTGATGTCTATCGCTATTGTGGTACACCTTTACCTTATTCTATGAGTGAAGCAGGTCAGGACAAAGGAATTATAGAAATAGAAATGAAAGAGAAGGGTGTTGTAGAAACACAGGTACTTCCTTTAAAACCACTTCATGATCTAAGAATCATAGAAGGAGAACTTAAAGATGTATTAAGTCAATCCTGTGATGATTTTGTGAGAGTTGTACTCACTGATAAACAGGATCTCAATATCTTTGAAATGCAAGAAAAGCTAAAAAATGCATTCCCTAGATTACTTGAAATAAGAAGAGAAAACATAAGAAAGAATAACTATCAGGCAGTTGTAAAGAAGGATGTTAAAATGGATCCATTCTCTTTATGTACTGATTTCTTAAATGGTGTTGATGAAGAAGAAAAAGACTTATTACAGGATATCATCAACCATGTGAAAGGGGTATAATATGAAACCTATTAAACTCGTAATGGAAGCCTTTGGTTCTTATGCATCTAAAACAGTCATTGACTTTAGAGAACCAAATCAGAATTTGTTTTTAATTACTGGAGATACAGGAGCAGGTAAAACAACTATCTTTGATGCGATTGTATTCGCATTATATGGAGAAAGTAGTTCTACTCTAAATAAGAAAACAGGCACACTCTTACAAAGCCAATTTGCCTCACTAGACGTTAAGCCTTATGTAGAATTGACCTTCTCACAAGGATATGGTGATGATGAAAAAATCTATACCATTCATCGTATACCCCAGCATTATACTTACTATAAAGCAGGCGCTAAAAAAGGTTTAAGAAAAGAAAAAGCAGAATCGGGTAGTATCGCATTAATGATGCCAGATGGGTCTGAGTATCCTCAAAAAGAAGCCAATAAGAAGATCATTGATATCATTCATCTCACTAAAGAACAGTTCATGCAGGTCGCAATGATTGCACAAGGTGAATTCATGGATGTATTGCGTAAATCATCTAATGAGAAGAAAGAAATCTTTAGAAAGCTTTTCCATACAGAAATCTATAATGATATTGTAGAAGAACTCAATAATAGAAGAAAAGAAACAGAAAAGAGTATTAGTGATATCAAAACAAGATGTATGAGTGAAGTAGGGCATATTCATGTAGGTGAAGAACATGAAAACCTTGTCTTCCTTATTGAAGCAATTCAAAGAGGGGAAATCTCTTATCTTAATGAATTAGTAGATGAGTTAGAATCTTATTGTCAGGTATTAGAAGAGACTCTTAATAAGGAGAAAGATGCATTAAGTAAGACTAATGTATTAAAAGAGGAAAAGAAAACAAATCTAGATCAAGCGAAACAACTTCTTAATGATTATCAAGTTCTAAAAGAGGCAAAGCAACAGCTCGTTAACTTAAATAATCAAAAAGAAGAGATAGAAAATAACTATAAGCTCTCTAGTAAAATTGAATATGCTTATAATATCTTGCAGGCATATAACTCTTATACAAAAGATCAAAAACAATATACAGATACGCAAAATAAGCTAGAAAATGAACGCAAAAGAGAGCCAGAACTACGCATTCAATATGAAAACTTAAAAGAAGAAGAGAAAACTGTAGATATAAAATACGAACAATCTGTCCGTTTATATACACAGGAATATGATAAAGCGACAAAAGATTTAGAAAATAGAAAACAATTATGCAAAATAGAAAATAGTATATCTAATATTAATAAATCTATTGATAATTCTATTAAACAGCTTACTTTACTCAATAAAAACAAAGAATCTTTATTATTAAAACAGGAAAAAGGTAAAGCAGAACTAGAAACACTCAAGGATGTAGAAAAAGAACAGGTTATTCTAGAATCAAAACATAAGGAATTCAAGACTAAGCTTGATTCTTACAACAACCTCGTTAAAGACTTTCAATCTATTTCTAAAAAAGAAAAAGAACTCGTCTCAACACAAAATGAATATACAAGATTAAGTACTCTTTATAATCAGAAGAATAGACTCTATGATGAAGCTAATAAACTCTTCCTAGATGCTCAGGCAGGTTTACTTGCAAGAACACTTGAAGAAGGTACTCCATGTCCTGTATGTGGTTCTATCCACCATCCACTTCCTGCATCTTTTAAAGATGGAGAAGTGGCCACTAAAGAAGAACTAGAAAAAATGAGAAAAGAAAAAGATAAGGCATTTGTTTTACTGGAAACAGAAAGCGCAAAAGCCTCATCTTTAAATGATTCTTTAAATGAATTAAAAGAGAAATACAAGAATGATTTAAAGACTCTAAGTGAAACACTCTCTAGTGAATCTACACTTAATTCTGTTAAAGAAACACTTCTTAATGAGAAACAAACTCTCAGTCGTCTTGTAGAAGAACTCAATGTGAGAAAGAGTCGTTATCAAGTACTTACAAAAGAACTAGAAACAATTGAAACACAGTTAAGTCAATGCGAAGAGAATGTAAAATCACTGACTGATACTATTCATCAATATGAAGTCAAACTTGCTTCTTTAAATTCTACATTGACACAATTAAAGAGCCAGTTAAGCTATGCTTCATTAGAAGAAGCACAAAATGCGATCAGTCTACTTAATAAGAATAAACAGGAAGAAGAGGCAGCTTATAAGGACTTCAAACAGAAATTAAATATATCTACAGATATTTATAACAAGTGTCAAACACTTATTACATCCTATAAAGAATCTCTTCCTCAACTAGAAAGAAACAGGGATGAGTCTTATAAGACTTATACAAACTTAGTAGAAGAATACAAATGTGATTCTTGGCAGGAGCTTACTTCTAAGTATCAAAAAGAAGATATAAAGCGTTTCAATCAAGCTTATATGGATTATTCTAAGAATTATGCCAGTGTCTCTTCTAAAATTGAAACAATGGAGAAACGTATCAATGGTCAATCACTTCCTGAACTAGATGAACTAGAAAAAGATTATCAAGATATAGTAGAGACATATCAAAATCAATTAGAAGCTGTAAAAGAAGAAGAACATACTTATTTAAACATCACTGAATCATTAAAGAGCTTAGATAAGATTGTTTCTCATACAAAAGAAATGATTCATAAGAACCACCAGTTAACTAATTTATACAACCAATTATCTGGTAATGTATCAGGTTCTAGAATGGACTTAGAAACATATGTACAAAGAACATACCTGGAACGTATCTTAATAGAAGCCAATAGTCGTTTCTATGATATGTCTGCTGGTCAGTATGAACTACATCTTAAGAATATTGAACAAGCAGGAGAAGGTAAGAATAAAGGCTTAGACTTAATGGTTTATTCTTTTGTGACTGATTCTGAAAGAGAAATCAATACATTATCAGGTGGAGAATCATTCATGGCTGCACTTTCTTTAGCCCTAGGTATGGCAGATGAGATAAAAGAAAGTGCATCAGGTATTGATCTAGATATTATGTTTATTGATGAAGGATTTGGTTCTTTAGATGATCATTCAAGAGATGAAGCCGTTAAAGTACTTATGGATATGTCAGAAGGGTCTAAACTTATTGGTATTATCTCCCATGTATCAGAATTAAAACAGGAAATAGAAGACCAATTAGTTGTATCTAAGGATGATCATGGTTCTCATGTGAAGTGGCAGATCAGTTAAAAATGATTGTCGTAAGACGCATACTTATGGCATAATAAATGTGCGAGGTAAACACAATGAAAAACATTATTACATTAAAAGATACATCAGGGACTGATGTTGAATTCAAGCTATTAGATCAATTCACTTATGATAAGCGCACATATGTTGTTCTTATGCCACATAATGAATCTACAACACAGGTTTCTATCTATGAAGTCGTACCTACTAAAGAAGAGGGTTTAGATGGCTTATTAGGGGTTACACCTGATCAAACAAATATTCTCTTTGAAGTATTCAAAGAAAGAAACAAAGACAAATTCAATTTTGTAGAAGAATAGGTAAATAGCCTATTCTTTTTCGCGTGTGCCGGGCATGGCACTAATTCAGTCGGAGATAGTCTGACCACAGGTATTTACCGCCAAGTGTAGTGAACCAC
>NZ_JBEHVX010000091.1:0-9243 GCF_040227455.1 Catenibacterium sp. RTP21428st1_D7_RTP21428_210409
TTTCGGTCAATCCAAAGCATACACGATGACATAGTAAGTAATGTTCGTGAGAACTTACATTATCTCGATGTGAGTATGTTTAATCACATTTTGAGTGGCAGGATTTTGTATGATTGATCATATGGAAATAAGAGGCGCAAAGGTTCATAATTTAAAAAATATCGACGTTGATATTCCTTTAAATAAGATTGTAGCTATTTCTGGTGTATCAGGGAGTGGTAAGTCTTCTTTAGCATTAGGAGTCATCTATGCTGAAGGTTCTAGAAGATATCTAGAAGCATTATCTACTTATACAAGAAGACGAATCTCTCAAGGAGAAAAAGCCAAAGTAGATTCTATTAGATATGTTCCTAGTACTCTAGCATTACATCAAAGACCTAATATACCTGGCATTCGTTCTACCTTTGGAACACAGACAGAATTATTGAATTCTATTCGCTTATTATTTTCACGTTGTGGAGATTATTTATGTCCTAACGGGCATAGAGTGCCTGCGAGTATAAATGTAGCAAGAGGTGAAATGATTGAGTGCCCAATCTGCCGTGAAAGATTTAATGGCTTAAGTGCTCAGGAGTATGCCTTTAATTCACAAGGCGCATGTCCTGATTGTCAGGGCACTGGTATTGTACAGACAATTAATATTGATGCTTTGATTCCTGATCCTCATCTAACTATTGATGAAGGGGCTGTAGCGCCATGGAATACACTCATGTGGTCATTAATGAAAGATGTCTGTCGTGCAATGGGTGTGCGTACTGATGTTCCTTTTGAAGAATTAACAGAAGAAGAGAAGCATATTGTATATGATGGACCAATGGTAAAAAAACATATTTTCTATCGTCCTAAGAATAAAGAGAGCGTGGAAGCAGGAGAATTAGATTTTACTTACTATAGTGCCAAAGCAACTGTCTTGAATGCATTAAAGAAGGTCAAGAATGAAAAGAATATGAAGCGTGTTAGTAAATTCCTTAAGGAAGAGCCATGCCCGACTTGTCATGGCTCTCGTATTAATACACGTGCAAATTCTACATTACTAGGTGATAAGACTTTAACTGAAGTATGTGCGATGAGTTTAAAGGATTTAGCTGCATGGCTTCCACAGGTAATCAATACCCTTAATGATGATGTGAAAGAAATGGGTTCTACAATTCTTGAAGAATTCATGATTAATGCGAATGCATTGCTATCTTTAGGACTCGGTTATCTGACTCTTGATCGTGCTTCTTCTACATTATCAACAGGTGAACTACAAAGAGTACAGCTTGCACGTACTGTAAAAAATAGAACGACAGGTGTTCTTTATGTTCTTGATGAACCTTCTATTGGATTACATCCAGCCAATGTAGATGGCTTGATTGCGATTATGAAAGAGTTGATTAAGGATGGGAACTCTATTGTTTTGGTCGATCATGATACAAGAATTCTTAAGGAAGCGGATTATATGATTGAAATAGGGCCTGAAGCAGGTAAAAATGGTGGTTCTATAATCAGTCAGGGTACTATTGATGAAATCATTCAGGATAAGAATTCTATCATTGGACCTTATCTCAATGATTTACATCAAACTCTTGTAAGAAATAAGAAAGAGATTTTTAATGAGGGCTTTTTAAGACTTAAGACAGATACAATACATACTGTCAAACCACTGGATATTTCTATTCCTAAAGGAGTTCTTACTACAATTACTGGTATGTCTGGAAGTGGTAAGACAACATTGATTCTTGAATCGTTATATCCTGCCATAAAGGCTTCATTAAATCATGAAGTACTTCCTCAACATATAAAAGAATTGGATGCATCATGGGTCAATAAGGTTGATTTGATTGATGCGTCCCCTATTGGAAATAATGTCAGAAGTACTGTCGCAACTTATTCTGGTGTATTTGATCATTTAAGAAGGTTGTATGGAAGATTAAGTGATCAATATAGTGCAGGTGATTTTTCTTATAATACAGGTAAGTTAAGATGTCCTGTATGTGAAGGTACTGGTACTATTTCTATGGATATACAGTTTCTTCCAGATATAGAAACGACTTGTGAACATTGTGATGGAACACGTTACAGCAATGATGTGGATTCTATAATGTACCATGGTTATTCTATTAAGGATGTGATGTCTCTTACTATCTTAGAAGCTTTAGATGTATTTAAAGAAAGTAAGAAGATTAAAGAGAAACTACAGGTTCTAGTAGATTTAGGAATTGGTTATTTGACTCTTGGTGAAGCAACACCTGCCTTATCTGGTGGAGAAGCACAAAGATTAAAACTGGCATCAGAAATAGGAAAAGTACAAGATGGAAGCATCTTTATCTTTGATGAACCTTCTATTGGATTACATCCATTAGATGTAGAAACACTACTTCGTGTATTTGATACATTAATTAATCAAAAAGCGACTATTATTGTGATTGAACATGACTTAGATGTTATTAGAAATTCTGATTACATTATTGATATGGGTCCTGAGGGCGGTCAACTTGGTGGAGAGATTATTGCGACGGGAACTGTCGAAGAAATTAAGCAGAATAAGAATAGTAAAATTGGAAAATACTTGTGAAAAGCTGTAACGAATACTTGAGCGTTACAGCTCTTTTTCATAGAAAAAAGAATATCAGAAATAATATCCGATATTCTTATTGCCATTCAATTTCTACATTTTTTTGATAATGTGCTAGTCCTATGCGAATCACTGTTCCACTTAATTCACTATTATATCTTCTACTGTTAATTTGATCTATTGCTGATTTTGCGAGTTGTTTCAAATCAACTGAACTATCATTTGTATATTTAAATTCTAGAATATATGATATTTGATTTTTCTTGGATTTTAGTATGATATCACATCTTCCCTTTCCTACTTCTCGATTACTGATTACTTCATACTCATTAGAAAGCCAGGCACACATTCCAAGCAACATCATGTGATAACTATTTTCATCTTTCAAATCATGATAAGAAGGTAATGTGAGTAAAATCTTTCGATATCTGTCTTCAAAATCTTCTTTTTTGCAACGTTTTAATGAATTAAATAGTACTGTCAAATCTGTTTCAGTCGCTTTCAAATGATAGGCTGTAAGCTTTCTAAATTCCAATTGAACTTCTTGATTAGGAATTTTTATGATATATAAACTATCTTGAATAGATATTGTTTTATGTAATGTTAGATATCCAGCATTAACCAAAAGACCCCACAAGTTTTCTGTATTGTTTACTTCAAAAAAGCTCGTATCCATTTTTACAGTGGTTTCGAGTTTACCATTTCGAATAAGCTCCTCATAGCCTCTCTCAAAAGCTTCATCACTGCTAGATATTGCTTTTTTTAATCATTGTATTACTGCTCGTATTCACCCAATAAGGCTCTAATACTTTTCTAGAAGCATAATTCAAGATAGACCATGGATTATAGATATCATGTTCTCCAAAATGATATCCATCATACATAGATTTCACTTCATCATTGAATGATAAATCATAATATTCTAATGTTTGCTTCGTTTCTTCTTCTGTAAAGCCAAAGTATTTAGAATATTCTGGATCTTTTACTGTACATACAACCAAATTATTCAAATCGCTGAAGATGTTCTCTTTCGCAACTCTTTGAATACCAGTCATCATTGCATAATGTAGACTCGTAGATGTCTTTAATGCATTATGAAGCAGAGAAGATAATCCCCCTCGCAACTCTTCATAATATCCTCCAACATGGGCTTCAATAAAAGGTGTGTCATATTCATCTATGAATACCATTACTTTTTTGTGGTAATATTTCTCTAATCGTTCCATCAAAAAAGAAAGTGCATCGATAATATTATCTAGAATCCCATCATTTTTTGTCATTAACCCTTGTACAAGAGATTCATATTCGTTTTGTTCAAATACAGTCATTTTTTGTTCAAATACATGAGCATATCGATCATATTCTTTACGCAGTTGTAATTTAATTTCCTTTACAACATTCCATTTATCATTCTTCGCATTCGCAAACGAAATGAAGATTGTAGGATATTGATTCATTTCTGATATATACTCTGTTTCAACAATTTTTGTATCTTTGAATATTTCTTTAGAATCTTTAGTAATATCAAAGAATGAAGACATCATTGACATATTGATTGTTTTTCCAAACCTTCTAGGTCGAGTAATAAGAGTGACAGTACTTTTTCTCATTAAAAAATCATAAATCATCATACTTTTATCGATAAAAAAATAATTCTGATTCTTTAAAGTTTCATAATCTACTACTCCTAAAGGTATAGCTTTTCTCATATGGACACTCCTTTCTTTTCTATTATTATACCATAACTATCTTGTTGAATAAGCGATAAACTATCAAGTTGTACCTAGTCAATATAATATCTATTCTTTCCCCTGCTTTTCTTTCCATATTCTATCGCCTTTTTAGGACATTTCGCAATACATGCCATACAATGCGTACATTCCTTACCCCATACAGGACGATGATCTTTTATTTGGATATTTTTTAATGGACATAATTTCTCACATAATCCACATCCAATACATTCATCCGTACTATAGAAAGCATCTGCTTTCACAAAAAGTGGATAGAAAACTGTATTCACAATAGAAGATTGGAACTTGTCTTTCAATTGTAATGACATACCAGGAAAAGGTAAATGCTGATGGATATAGGAAACTGCTTGTTTAATAACAGGAACTGCCTGTTTAATAGTCTTTTTGGCTTCCTCATCTTCTGGTGTATCAAACATTGCGAGATAGTTTTCTGGCATAATGATTTCCATTGTACCTCTATAGTTGAACCCCTTCTTCTCACATAGTTTTCTATTATAATAACCTGCATTGCCTATATTTCCCCCACAATCCATCACAAAATAAACTTCTTCAACATCCTTAAAAGCTGTCAAACGAATCCATTCTTCGACAATACGAGGTATTCTCCAGGCATAAGTAGGTACGACAAATACCAATGTTCCTTGGATATTCTGTAAGCTATGGTCATTATTTCTAATAAGTGTATTCATAAATAAATCCTTTTGTTTGTCATAGGCGGAAACCCACTGCCTTTAGGCGGTGAGAGGAGCCTCGTAAATCGTTATTTATTATCCCTGACTTTCAATATATTTTTGTATAGTTGCTGATGACACTTCTCCAATGCTGCAAGCAAAATAACCATATGGACAAATTTTTTTCCTCCCAATACTGTCTTGATAAGACTGAACTATACTTTTGCCATAAGTAGTATGTTGTTTCCTGCTTTACAATTTTGACAATATCGCAAACTCTATCTGCTGTACCGTAACTTAATAAGAAATGTATATGGTCTTTGTCAGTTTCTATCGCAATAATTTCGTAGCGCGAGTATTAGTTATATGGAGAATCTCTTGTTTAGCATCATCGGCGATAGAATCGTTGAGTAATTGTTTACGGTATTTGGTTACTAGAACTATATGTACTTTCAGGCTGTATTTTCGTCTGTTATGACGATTATATCTACTATCCACAGTTCACCTCAAAATATAGATATTTCTCTATAAATTAGATATAATATATAGTGAAATATCTATGAAAGGAGTGCATCTATGGAACAGATGACTATTACAGCCAAAATTCAAATAATCGCAGCTGAAGCAGATAAGGTTTTGCTTGATGAAACTATGTCTGTTTATCGTAATGCCTGCAATTATGTTTCAGACTATGTATTCCGCACTCATGACTTAAAGCAGTTTTCACTTAATAAGGCTTTGTATTCTACTTTACGAGAAAAGTTTAACCTTAAATCGCAGATGGCGCAGTCTGTTCTGAAGACTGTTATCGCCAGATATAAGACCATTCTTGAAAATCAGAATGAGTGGATTAAACCATCGTTCAAAAAGCCTCAGTATGATTTGGTTTGGAACAGAGATTATTCCTTAACTCAAAACTGTTTTTCAATCAATACTCTTAATGGTCGTGTGAAGTTGTCTTATTTTTCAGATGGAATGTCTAAGTATTTCAATCATACGATTTATAAGTTTGGTACTGCCAGACTTGTAAATAAGCATGGTAAATACTATCTGCATATACCAGTTACCTATGAGGTTGAAGAAAGTAATATTACTGACATCTGTAACGTTGTAGGTATCGACAGAGGTATTAACTTTGTTGTTGCAACTTATGACAGCAAACATAAGTCTGGATTTGTTAGCGGTAAAGCTATTAAACAGAAACGTGCTAACTATTCCAAGCTTCGTAAGGAACTCCAGATGCGACATACGCCATCCTCAAGACGAAGACTGAAAGCTATCGGCCAGCGAGAAAACCGTTGGATGCAGGATATTAACCATCAGGTATCGAAGGCACTCGTTGAAAGCAACCCAAAGCACACTCTCTTTGTATTGGAAGATTTGTCAGGTATTCGTAATGCTACAGAACGTGTTAAAACAAAATATCGTTATGTTTCTGTATCATGGTCTTTCTATGACCTTGAGCAGAAACTAATCTACAAAGCAAAACAGAATCAGTCTTCTGTTATTAAGGTAGACCCTCGCTATACAAGTCAGTGCTGCCCTTGCTGTGGACATGTTGAAAAGTCTAACCGCAATAAGAAGATACATCTGTTTACTTGCAAAAAATGTGGTTATAAATCTAATGATGACCGCATTGGAGCTATGAATCTGTATCGTATGGGAATAAACTATCTTGCAGATAGCCAAGTACCTAATACAGTTGTAACAGAGTAAACTCTGCTGCAAAGGGTGCTGTCAACCACCCTATGATGTAACGCCACTTTAGATAGCAATATCTATTGGGGTTAAAGGTCGGAGGTGTAAACCGTTAGTACGACTGGGCAGTTACAAGCCCATGACCTTTAGGTCGTGGGTAGTTGACACTTATATAATCTTCATTTAATTGTTGATGTAGTTCTCTTGCAATATATCGACTATTGCCTGTTCCTGTAAAATAATAAATCATTTGTGTACTCCTAGTTATATACAACTAACTTTCAATGTAATTTTTTAAAAAATGGTGTATACTTTGTAAAGAAAGAAGGTAATGCAATGAAAAGAAAATGCTGGTGTGGTAGTCAGTTAGACTATCATGATTGTCATGAAGCTTTTGATAAAAAGCTTAAACAATATAAAAAACATGGTTATCTTATTCCTAATCATAAAATGATTAAGAATGAGAAACAGATTGAAGCTATTAAAAGAGCGGCTGTAGTCAATAATGGATTATTAGATTATATTGAAGAACATATTCAAATTGGTATGACAACACAGGATATTGATGATATGGCTGTAGCTTATACTTCAAGTCATGGAGGTTATTCTGCAGATTTAAACTATGAAGGGTATCCTAAGAGTATCTGTACTTCTGTCAATGATGAAGTATGTCATGGTATTCCTGGAGATTATGTACTTCAGGATGGAGATATCATTAATGTGGATGCTACAACTGGAGTAAATGGCTATTATGCAGATGCTTCAAGAATGTTTATGCTAGGTCATGTATCAGAAGAAGCACAGCGTCTAGTAAAAGTGACTAAAGAATGTCTTGAAGAAGGTATGAAGGCTGTAAAGCCTTGGGAAAGTACTATTGCTGATATTGGTACAGCAATTGAAAAGCATGCCCACGCCAATGGCTATAGTGTTGTAGAAGAGTTCTGTGGTCATGGTATTGGAAAAGCCATGCATGAGGATCCTTATGTATATCATTATACACCAAAAGAAAAGACTGTATTAATAGTTCCTGGAATGGTATTTACTATTGAACCAATGATTAACCAGGGAACACGTCATATCCATCTAGGTACTGATAATGACTGGACTGTTTATACAGATGATGGAAAACTATCAGCACAATGGGAACATACTCTTCTTGTGACAGAAGATGGTGTAGAAATTATTTCTAAATAGTTAGAAACATTGTAATATTAACCAGATATGAGAGAAGTCCTTATTTTTAAGGTCTTCTTTTTTGATCCAATAATAGATAGAACCAAAATCCCCAAACATGATATCTGTCTCTTTTGTACAGATAGAACTGCATTGGAATAAGAGAATCCATTCATGCTTGTGGGCTTGTATTTTCTTTTGATCCACTAATGTAGTTGTATAAGAATTGTCATATCCCTGATAGATTGTTTCACAATCACCTTCCATTTCATCTTGGATAATATCCGGATAACCTAGTAACTTGAAGTTATTTTCTTTAAGGAAATATGGGTTATATTTTCTACATATCTTTTGATAGTTCTTTTCATCCAGTCCATCTATTTCGCAGTATGTTGGAAAGCTCAATTGTTGTGATAAGTTTAATGAGAGTTCAGGAATAATGAATTCTTCATCTAAGTCTTTTGGTTAGTCTCTTTCTTCTAAAATACTTAGATTAGGAAAATAATAGACTCTTGCACATCCTTGATCTTTTGCTTCTAGTCCTGCTGGCATTGTATGCAAATCATAGAAGAACAATAACAATCCTTTGGATGGAAGTAAATGATCCACGTCAAAAAAAGAAGCTTCTTCTAGATTAATAGAAGCAACAAGTGTTAAGGGTCTTTCTTCTACGATACCATCAAAGTCTTCTCCTGTATAATAAGGCCATGCAAAGTCTTTAGGTACAAGTGGTTTACCTCCCAGCTTACTAAAGTACTTATCAGGCTTTTTTTCTTTATATTGAAGATATATTTCATTTTTTGCATATTGTCTTATTTTTCTTGCATATTTCATCGTATTAAACATAGTAATCACCTACTTCAATTATAGTTTATCTCCCTTATCTTTACACTTAATTTTCATTTGACTTATTATTTCATTATTAAGACAAATGATTATTATCCTACCTCTTGCTTATATATTCTCTCTACTAGTAAGAAATGGACAGATGAGTATAACACTGATCTGGTGGGCTTTTCCTATTACTGAATTCTTTTCATGTTTAGTAGGTATGAAGCTATTAAAAAGGATTAAACAAAAACTATTTAAAGCATAACGAAAAAGACTGCTTCTGTAGATAAAGGATAAAATGTAGGTTAATGCATTTTATCCTTTTTTCTTTTTTAAAAGAATATCACAATATGTTTTATCATTATTTGTCTTTATGATCATTTCACCTGAATATTTTCTTATTACATTTTCTAATAAAAGAGGATATAACTCAGTTTCACTTTTATCCTTACAATAAAAACTTAATGACAGATAATAAAACTTTTTGAATACCCATAATCTACAGGTAACGATTTAAGAGAAGTGTGGAGCAGAAATATTCAGGATATAGACTATTTGT
>NZ_JBEHVX010000092.1:0-9162 GCF_040227455.1 Catenibacterium sp. RTP21428st1_D7_RTP21428_210409
TATAATGGTAAATCCACGATTGAACAATTAAGGAGAGTTACTTTTTTTGTTTCCTCCTCGTCATTTCATATTGTCTATCTTTGATATATTGGTAGAGTTTATGATAATCTAGCAACTCTTCAGACTCTAGGTCATCAAAGTTAATAGAAATGATTTGTGATTGATCAACACCGCTATTTAATAAATACTCTTGATACATTTTTAATATCGTAGTTTTTCCACAATGTCTAACTCCACTTACTAATTTTATTATATCTTGATCTTTCCACGATACTAATTGATTTAAATATGCTCTTCTTTCCATCATGATATTCACCTTTATTCTGTTTGAATTATATCATAATATTTTCTTAGGTTTGATTTATGAATACAAATTCACAAAGTTACATTAGTGTTCAAATTTGAGAACACTAATGCTTAAAATCACAGTGCTGTTCAAATTTGAGAACACCTTATGTTTGATTCCTGTTTACAGAATGTTGCCAATAAGAGAAAATAAAAAAGAATAAGGAGATACACCAATGACAGAAAAGAAAACATTAGAAGAACTTATACAAGATTATAATGAGTGTAAATAAATATTTGGTGATGCTGATTTTACCAGTATTATGATAGCAAGTTCAATTTGCAATACATATTGTAAAAAAAATAATATGATAAGGCATCGGAATATGCCAAAAAAAATTATGAAGCGAGTTTAAGGGAATATGGTGTTGATGAAATTACGACATTTGATTTACTGGCTAAACTTATAAAATGTTATGAAAAAGCAGAAGATAGTGAATCTATTGATTCTGTTGTTGATGAATATTATAGAATTCGAGAAGAGACTCTAGAGATTGAAATACCAGATTCAACAGATGATGATATTTTATTCTAACACTCGTGAGTGTTAAATGAGCGTTAGAATAATATAGACTATTTCTTTTCAAGTGTTACTTCCTTGAAATTCAAGTATAGTCTTAATAGAATTAAATAAGAATATACATAAAGGAGTTAGTAAAGATGCTAAGAAAAGATTTCTTATGGGGTGGTGCAGTGACTGCTCATCAGAGTGAAGGTGGATATACTGAAAGAGGAAAAGTCCCTGCAGTATGTGACTTAACAGTTACTGGTAAGTTCTCAGACTTTAAAGATGGTATTGATGCTTATCATAGATACAAAGAAGATTTTGATTTATATAAAGAGTTAGGCTTTAATGCATACCGTTTCTCTTTAGACTGGTCTAGACTTATGAGTGATGAGAATACATATAATGAAGAAGGTTTTGCTTTCTATGATGAATTTATTGATGAACTACTAAAGAGAGGGATAGAACCTATTCCTACACTCTATCACTTTGAGATGCCTGTATTCTTATATGAGAAATACAATGGTTTTGCGAGTAGAAAAGTAGTGGATATATTTGTGGAATTATGCAAGAAGATTGTAGATCATTATAGTGACAAAGTTAAATACTGGATTATCTTCAATGAACAGAATGGAATACTACAGAAAGGTCCAAAGATGTTCTTTGGTGCTGTATGTTCTGAAGGAGAAAACCCTATTACTCTGGATCATCAAATTATGCATAACACTTTAATCGCGCATAGTTTGATAAACGAATACATCCATCAAAAAGGAGGGTATGTTTTAGGTATGGCCACTATTGTACAAAGCTATCCTGAAACATGTCACCCATTAGATACATTAGAATCTATGAAAGCCCAAAGTGAAGCATTTGTATTTCTAGATGTCTTTGCGAGAGGACACTATAACAATTACTTCCTAGCAAATATGAAACTAGAAGGTACTATGCCAGTTATAGAAGAAGGAGACTTTGAAATACTTAAGAAGGGTAAGACAGATGCTCTTGCGATAAGCTATTATATGTCTACTATTAGTCATTATGGTGAAGATAGTTTGACTAATGTAGAAGATGTAGTCATCAAGAAGAACCCTTATTTAGAAATGTCTGAATTTGGTTGGACAATAGATCCTATTGGTTTACGTATTACTTTAAGACAACTTTATGATAGATATGAAATGCCTATCTATATTGTAGAGAATGGTTATGGCTATGATGATCAATTAGTAGATGGTGTTATTAATGATGATTATCGTATTGATTATATGAGAAAACATTTAGAAGAGATGAAAAAAGCTGTAGAAGAAGGTGTAGATTGTAGAGGATACTTATCTTGGGGTCCTATTGATATCTTAAGCAGTCGTGCACAGATGAAGAAGAGATATGGTTTTGTTTATGTGAATAGAGATAATGATGACTTAAAGGATATGAGAAGAATTAAGAAGAAGTCATTTGAATGGTATAAGAATGTAATAAGTAGTAATGGGGAAGTGTTGTAAACAAAGAGGTGATAGCATGAAAATGACTATGAAAGATATTGCGAAAGAATTGGATATCTCTATTAATGCTGTATCGATTGCATTAAATGATAAGCCAGGTGTAAGTGAATCAATGCGTCTAAAAATATTAAGAACAGCTGATAAAATGGGATATATTAATGAAAAACATCATTATCTTTCAATCTTTTCTAAATCTAATATTTGTATTCTTATGCAGAGCTATTATGCAAATACAGGACATTTTTATTCTATTGTCTTACGTTCAATCGTTGAACGTGCTAAAGAATTAGGTTATATCTCTATTTTGAATTATTTTGAAGATAACCAATTTGAGTTTCCAGATTGTATTATAGATAGAAAAGTAGCTGGTATTCTAGTGGTTGGTAAAATATCGGATCAGAATTTAAATCAGTTGAAAAATACAGGTATTCCTGTAGTTCTTGTGGATTATACATCACTAGGAGATACATGTGATTGTGTTTTAACTCACAATAAACAGGGAGGGTATTTAATCACTCAATATGTTCTTGATAAAGGATATAAAAGAGTTGGATTTTTTGGAGATTTAGAATACTCTTTAAGCTTTTCTGATCGTTTTATGGGATATAAACAAGCTTTAGTAAATAGAAATACTATATCTGATATAGAATCATATATAAATCAATACTCCATCCTACATGAAACAGAGAAATATGTATTAGAAAACGATGTTAATAGCATTGTATCATTACTTAAAAAAAGTGAATTACCTGAAGTTTTTGTATGTGCTAATGATTCAAATGCATTTATATTGTTGAATGCTTTGATCTTAATGAATATAAAAGTACCAGATCAAATAGCTATTACTGGCTTTGATGATACACCTCTATGTGATAAAACAATCCCTAAACTTACTACTGTTCAAGTACAAAAAGAATTAATGGGAGAAATTGCGGTCAATAAACTTATAGATCGTATTCATCGTGAAAACGATGTTCAAATGACTCAATTATTATCTACTAAAATAATTGAAAGAGATTCAGTAAAATAATAATTATTCAAGTTAATCCAAATTGAAATTAAAGTATATGAATGGCATTCTATAATTAGAAAGCGATTACAAAAGGAGGATTGGTGATGAATAAAGTAGTAAAAATAATGATTTCTTTGTTTGTTGTATTCACAATGTCACTATCAAATGTGCAAGTGATATTCGGATTAACATCTAACGAAGAAATAAGTATGATCAAGGGAAGGCTAAAGGAACATTTCTTATCTTTAGATACGATTGATGATGGTTCTAAAGTTGAAACATGTTATGTTTCTAAAGCAGTCGATTATCTAAAACTTATAAAAGAAGATGGTTCTTTTGATGATGTTAATTATAAGGCAAATAATAATGCTGCAAATGGAGCAGCATGGTCTCCTTATCTGGCATTAGATCGTCTTCAAGCTATTTCTATAGCTTATAGTAAAGAAGGGAATGTCTTATATAAAAAGCAGGAAGTAGTAAATAAACTAGAGAAAGCTATAAAATATTGGGCTGAACAAAATCCTCGTTCAACAAACTGGTGGGAAAATCAAGTAGGCGTACAGCTTCGTTTTTCTAGAATGGCTCTATTTCTAGAAGATGTTGTAGATGAAGATACAGAAAATATCATGTTAAAGAAGCTTTTAGAAAAAGTACCAGTTAAATATGGAACAGGTCAAAATAATCTATGGTTTGATCAAAACTATCTTTATTATTATTTGTTGACAGAAGATTCTGAACATTTACATGATATGATCAATAATTATCTAAGTTATTGTTTAGTCACACAAAAAGATGATAAAACATCTGAAGCTGTACAAGTAGACAACAGTTTTTATATGCATGGTAAACAGTTTTATTCAAATGGTTATGGAATGTCTATGTTTAGAGATATGAGTTTCTGGATTTATATGTTCAGAGATACTTCATTTTCATTAGGAAAAGATGTAATTAATCGTATGGCTGATTATATGATTAATGGAACAAGCTGGACAATTAGAGGAGATATTCAAGAATTATATTTAGGTTATCGTGAATATAAATATTCAGTTGGTTACAAAAATTATGCAGCTGAGTATATTGAGCCATTAAAAAGAATGATTGCTTCTGATAAAACACACGCTAAAGAGTATCAGGGAATTTTGAATAATATTGAAAACCCACAGATCACAAATGGTAAAAATGGAAATTATTATATGTGGAGATCAGGTTATGCATCTCATATGAGAAATCATTATGGTGTTAATATAAAAATGGATTCCAATGAAATCATTGGAGGAGAATGGAGAGGAAGCTGGCCTAATGGAAATAAAGGTCAACTCATTTATTGGACTTCATCAGCATCATCTACTATTAGTGTTGATGGTGATGAATATACTACTGTTTATCCAACTTATGATTGGGCACATTGTCCTGGAACAACAACTGCTGCAAGATTAGTGCAGGATTATTCTAATTCAGGACGTTTTACTAACGGAACAAGTCATACTATTGGTGTATCGAATGGACAGTATGGTGCATGTGCTTATGCAATGGATAAAAAGGGAACTCAAGTAAAGAAAGGATATTTCTTCTTTGATGATGAAATTGTAGCATTGGGTTCAGGTATTACATCGAGTGAATCAGTTGAAATCCATACAACACTTAATCAGGCAAAAGCTGATAATGTTTTAGTGGATGGAGATGTTATCTCTCAAGATACTACTAAAACTATTAAAAATAGTAAGTGGATTTACAATAATAAAGTTGGATATGTTTTCCCTGATGAAACAACAGTGACTGTATCTAATGTATATCAGAAAGATAATCCTTCTTTATGGGCAGAAGAAAAGAAGGCTTCTACTCCAAGAACATTTAAGGCATATATTAATCATGGAATAAAGCCTAGTAATCAGTCATATTCTTATATTATTTTGCCCAATAAGACAAGTAAGAAGGTTTCAGAATATGCTGATAATAATCCTGTAGCTATTGTTGCGAATAATGAAAATATTCAAGCGGTTAGAAATGAAAATCTTAAACAGACACAAATCAATTTTTACAAAGCAGGGACATTAGAATATAAAACAGGATATAAAGTAACTGTTGATCAGCCTTGTAGTTTGATTATTGATGAATCTGAAAATCAAAGAAAAATCACTCTTGCATCATCAGAAAACCAAAGTAATACTACTATTCAAGTTAAACTTGATTATGGTCAAACTACTACAAAAACTGATTTTATTACGCCATCAGCACCTTATACAGGTTCATCTATGACGTTAAATGAAGATGATAGTAATTTGTATAATTCTAGTTCATCTTTATCACCACATGATGTCAAATCAGCTTTTGATAATGATATGAGTACTTATTGGCAGAGTAAGTCTAATGATGAAGAATGGATCAGCTTTTATGCTGGTAATAGTTATATTTCAGAATTAAATATCAAATGGGGAGATCATTATGCTTCAGATTTTGATATATACACATCTAAAGATGGTAAAACATATACTTATTTAAAATCAGTGAATCAAAATGTAACTGATTCTACTGTCAGCATCGGTGGCATATACCCTTATATAAAGATAGTAATGAAGAAAACTAAGGGTTCTTATTATCGAATTAAAGAAATAAGCTGTAAAAGTCAGGATGCATTAACATATAAGAAACCTGTTGAAGTAAGTTCTCAATATAATGATGAATTAAAGAAAGAGAATGCTGTTGATGGTAATACAAATACAAGATGGGGTTCAAAGAGAGAGTGTGATGATAACTGGATTATTGTAGATTTACAGAAAAATTGTTCAATTAAGGCTTTAAATATTTTATGGGAAGCCGCATGTTCAGATGAATATAGTATTGAGATTTCTTTAGATAAGAAAAACTGGACTACTATAAAAGAAAAATTAAAATCAAATCAATCATTATATGATCAATATTTATTTGATGATAATGTTTATGGCCGTTATTTAAAGATACATTCTACAAAAACGAGAATTGTTAATGGAAAGAATTATGGAATTAGTATATATGAACTTGTTGCGTATGGTAATGAAGAACAAGAAGATACGAATTATAGTAATATCGCATTAAATAAGTCAGTAGAAACAAGTTCACAATATAATGATGAATTAAAGAAAGAAAATGCTGTTGATGGCAATATTAAAACACGCTGGGGATCAATTAGAAACAGTGATGACAATTGGATTATTATTGATTTAGAACAGTATTCAAAAATTAATAAGATTCAAATTGATTGGGAAAATGCGTGCTCAGATGATTATACAATAGAAGTATCTACTGATAAGAAAACTTGGCAGGTAGTTACTGAAACAAAAACAAATACATCATTAAGAGATATTCATACATATGATTCATATATTTATGGTCGATATCTTAAAATTCATTCTTATAAAACACGCCGAGTAAATAATAAGAATTATGGTATTGGTATTAATGAAGTAGCAGTATATGGTGATAAATCATCAGTAGTTAATGAAAATCAAAATATTGCATTAAATAAACCTTCATATTCATCTAGTACTTATAAGAGTCAATATGGTTCTGAAAAAGCATTTGATGGAAGCTTAGATAAAACATCGGGTAAAGAATCAAGATGGGTTTCTCAAAGAAGAAAAGATAATTCTGGTAAATATGTTGATTATCAATGGATTTATGTGGATTTACAGAATTACTATGATATCTCAAAAATAGTCTTAAATTGGGAAGCAGCATGTGCTAAAAGTTATAAAATCCAGATTTCTTCAAATGGAAAAAACTGGAAGGATATTACTTCAGTAAGTGATGGAAAAGGTGGAAAAAGAGAATTTGACTATACTGACCAAACAGTAGCTAGATATGTAAGAGTAGAATGTCTAGAACCTTCTACTGTTTATGGTTATTCATTATGGGAATTTGAAGTATATGGTAATAGAGTGAAACAGCCAAAGACTACAAATTTAGCACTAAATAAGAAGTCTAGTGCATCAAGTTCATATAAAGCACAATATGATTCTTCCAAGGCATTTGATGGAAGTGAAGATGCCACTTCAGGAAAGGAATCTCGTTGGGTTTCTTTAAGACAGAAAGACAATAAGGTAGATGTTTCAAATCAATGGATTTCTGTTGATCTTGGAGATTATTACAATGTTAATGAGATAAAGTTGAATTGGGAAGGAACTGGTGCAGAGGAATATAAGTTACAGGTTTCTTTAGATGGAGAAACATGGACTGATATTACACATGCACAACATTCTAATGGTGGTATTGAAACATATAATTATAATGGTGTAACAGCTAGATATGTGAAAATGCAGGGAATTAAACCTAACAGTATTTATGGGTATTCATTATGGGAATTTGAAGTATACGGAGATTCACTTGATAAATGTGAACTAACAAATTTATATTATATGAATGTCAATATGGATACTTCTATTTATACACCTGAAACAAAGGAAAGATTCAATCAAGCATTGAATAATACCTACAAGGTGATCAATGAAAATGTTGATTCTTCTACGATATTAGAAACAAAACTAGAGTTACTAGATAGTATTAATAATTTGAAATTATTGGCTAATTTTGATTATTTGGGTAGTTTAATTAAAGAATGTAAAAATCTTGATGAATCAGTATATGCACCTGCCACTTTTGAAAAATTGAAAGATAAGTTACAAGAAGCTGAAATGATCTACAATGATAAAAATAGTAGTCAGGAAAAGATTGATTCTATTTGTGAGGAACTTATTGAAGCAAAAGATAAATTGATTTTCAAGAGCGATAAAACAGATTTAATTGCATTGGTTGATAAAGTGAATAAGCTTGATCGTTCATTGTATATAGATGTTTGTGTAGAGAAATTAGACATTTATTTGAATAAAGCACAAGAAGTAATAAATGATGAAAATGCGAATGAAGAATCTGTCTTAGAAGCATATGAGAATTTGTCTGATGCAAAAGATCTTCTTGTGACTAAAGAATCTTATGAACATCTACAAGAATTGATTACAAAGGCATTGGACATTGATGAATCTAAATATACAGAAGAGTCAATTAAATTACTTACAGACAAGAGAAAGCAAGCTGAAGAAGCTTATAAAGAATCTGTTCCTCAAAATGATAAGGTACAAAAGGCAATATTAGAATTAGAAGGTGCCTTAAATGCCTTAGAAAAGAAGATTGATTACTCTCAGTTATTAGCTATTATCACTAAAGCTGAATCTATTGATCAAACAAAATATACTCCTTCTTCATTGTTGAGAGTGAATAATGAAGTACTTAAAGCAAAAGCACTCATAGATAAAGCTGATGTTACTCAAGAAGAAATTGATGAAATGGTAACTACTTTATCAGAGACTGTTGATCATCTTGTTTTAAAAGCAGATAAGACAAAAATTGAAGAGTTGATTTCAAAAATTGATGCTTTAGACATGAGTAAGTATGAAAATACAGATTCTTTAATTAAAGTATTAAATCAAAGTAAAGAAGTGCTAATGAATGAAGAAGCTACACAAAGTGAAGTGGATCAAGCTTATGAAATGTTGAATGCTTCATATAAACAGCTTAAACTTAAGTCTGATAATATTGAAATAACAGAAATACCAACTCAGAGTACAAATAAGACTGATAAAAATGAACAGATTAAGACGGGTGATACTACTTATTTGAATATGATTGGATGGTCTTTATTGATTATGATGAGTTGCTTAGGAATATTCTTTATAAGAAAGAGAGTATATTAAAAATAAAGAACCTTTAATTTTTAAGGGGGGTCAATAAAAAACTCGCTTTAAATATTTGGGGGTTTCCACTTGTAAAGGGCA
>NZ_JBEHVX010000093.1:0-9146 GCF_040227455.1 Catenibacterium sp. RTP21428st1_D7_RTP21428_210409
ACTGCCCTTTACAAGTGGAAACCCCCAAATATTTAAAGCGAGTTTTTTATTGACCCCCCTTAAAAATTAAAGGTTCAGTTATTAAGCTCTTTTTTTCTTAAGAAAGATAAATGCAACACAAGCAAGACCCATTAATGTAACCAGTGGTAGGATAGCTGTGCTATCGCCTGTTTTTACATTATCCTTCTTAGTGTCTTCTTTCTTTGTGTTTTCTTTCTTTGTATCTTCTTTCTTAGTGTCATCTTTCTTAGGTTCTTCTGGTTTAGTTTCTACAGGTTTTTCTACTAAAGCATCCATAGCAGACTGTAATGAAGCAATCGCTTCATCAATCTTCTTCTGAGAAACACCATTTGTGTTAGCTACTTCTTTTGCAGCAGCTAAAGCTGATACAAGTTTATTCCAAGAATCTTCTGTATATTTCTTAGAATCTAAGCCTTCAGCCTTAGAGATTAAGGCATTTAAAGTATCTTTGTTAAGTAATGACTTATAAGTAATACCATAACCACGTTTATACTTGATAGTATCAGTATAAAGCTTTGCAGTCATATCATATACAGGAATATCAACTGGAAGTGTTCCCTGAGCACCAAATGTACCTAAAGCAACTTCAATACCTGCAATAATGTTAGGTCCATAAGCAGCTTTAGAAGATGTCACTCCACCAACAATTGCTTCAGTAACATCTACTGAAGAACCTTTACATCCATATACAGCTAAAATAGCATCCGCATTAGCATACATCTGTACATCATATGGTTTATCTACTGACATCACGATAGACTTCTTACCCTTTTCATGAGTATAGTCTACGATATCTTCTACATTTGAATACAACCAATGGTTAGATGAGAAACGACTTGCAGCACTAATTTCTGAGTTAACAAATACTGTATCAGCCCAATCGATATTTTCTTTTACAGCATCCATATTAGAACCATTGTATCTTACTACTTTTACTTCTGCAGAGTCTGGGATAAGTCCTGCTTCTTTAGCACGATTATAACCCATAATCATCTGTGCTCTTTCATTGTCATATGGACAAAGCATTAAGATTTTCTGCTTTTCTTTAACAACTAGAGGTAAAGTATTGTTTTCATTCTTTACAACAGTGACAGCTGCAGCTGCGATTTCTCTTTCAGTTGCTCTATTAGTGGCACTACCTACTGTAGATAAAGCTTTATTTAATGAGAAGTTAGATTCTTTCCAATCTAAGATGCCTCTGTTCTCTTTGACTGTTAAGATTCTTCTGCATCCATCATCTAATCTTGATTCAGAGATTTCACCATTATTCACAGCATTTTCTACATAATCAATAATTGTGTCTAGCTTCTTAACATCTTCCTGGTTATAAAGAACTGTAGGCATACAAATCAAATCAGCACCTGCTTCAATCGCAAGCTTAACTGCCTGTGATTCACCAAATGTATCAGCAATAGCCTTCATGTTCATCGCATCTGTAGTGACTACACCATTAAATCCCATTTCACCCTTTAATAGATCAGTGATGATTGCTTTTGACATAGTCGCAGGTTTCTTTTCTTCATTACCTGTTTTTTCTGAAACAACAGTTGTGTTATCTAATTGTGGATATAAGATATGTGCAGTCATGATCATTTCAATACCCTGATTGATTGCAATCTTATATGGTTTTAATTCATTATTTAATAATTCTGCTTTTGATTTGTTTACGATAGGTAAACCATAATGTGAGTCAGTGGCTGTATCACCATGACCTGGGAAGTGCTTCGCACATCCAATGACATTATAGTCCTTCAAACCAGCAATTGTTGCAGAAGCCATGTTCCCTACTACATCTGCATCATCACTGTAACTTCTTAAACCAATAACTGGGTTGTTGGCATTATTATTAACGTCAACAACAGGAGCTAAGTTAGTATTAATACCAATACTGCTTAATTCACTACCAATAATCTGACCTGCTTTTTTCGCATACTCTGTATTATGAGTTGCACCAAGTGCCATGTTACCAGGTAAAGCTGTACCTGAACCTAAACGGTATACACTACCACCTTCCTGGTCAGCACTAATTAATAGTGGAATACCACCATCTTTTGTAGCTGCTTTCTGCATAGCCATACTTAAGTTGTAAGATTGTTCTGTTTCCTGGATGTTCTGAGCAAAATAAATAAGTGCTCCAAAATCATAGTCTTCGACAATCTTTCTGACTTGGTCATTCATCTTAGTAAATTCATGACCTGTAGTCTGTACACCATCACTTAAGTCTTCATCCCAGTAACGGAAGTCTACCATAAGCATCTGTGTGATCTTTTGTCTTGTACTCATATTAGAGAGTAATTGATCCACTCTGCTTGTGGCATTGACTTTAGATGGCAAAGCCATTGAGAGTGCCATAGCTGTACTAAGTGCTATAGCGGATACTTTCTTCATATCGTTTTCTTCTCCTTTCGAATGTATCTAGCATAGATATTGTAGCGCTTACATATCACTTATACAACATATATTTCATATTCTTAATTTTATTTGTGGAATTTTATTTTGATATAGTATATCTCACTATATATAATAAAAAAGCATGATATACAGAAGATAATATGAGTTTCAGTATTTCAAAGTTTGAAAAAGAACTGTATTTATGTAATATATATGAGATAGTTGAGGTTATGTTAAGGGAGATGGTTAGATGCAAGAAAGGAATAATTTTGCGAAGGGAAAGGTTTCTACACATATATTATCTATTGCAGGACCAATGATCGTAGCACAGTTGATTAATGTACTCTACAACGTGATAGATAGAATATATATAGGACGTATTCCTCATACTTCAACACTAGCTATGGGAGGACTGGGAATATGTCTTCCTATTATTTCTATAGTGATTGCATTTGCGAACTTGTTTGGTATGGGTGGTGCCCCACTTTGTTCAATTGCGAGAGGGAGAGGTAATAATAAAGAAGCAGAAGAGATTATGGGAAATGCTTTCTGTTTGTTAGTACTATTTGGGATTGGTTTAATGATTATTGGTTTTCTTTTTAAGGAGAAAATCATATGGCTCTTTGGAGCAAGTACGCATACTTTTAAGTATGCGAATGATTATTTAACTATATACTTGTTAGGGACTGTGTTTGTGTTAATAGGACTAGGTATGAATAGTTTTATTAATAGTCAAGGATTTGCGAAAATAGGAATGATGACAGTACTGATTGGTGCTGTATTGAATATTATATTGGATCCAATATTTATATTTGTATTAAATATGAATGTGAAAGGTGCAGCACTTGCAACAGTACTGTCACAGTTTGTATCTGCTTTATGGACAATACACTTCTTAAGAAGTGATCAAACAATACTTAAGTTAAAGAAAGAGTGTATGTATTTAAACCCTTATTATGTAAAGCGTATATTCTCTTTAGGGACTGCAGGATTTATGATGGGTATTACGAATTCTATAGTATCTATTGTATGTAATTCTACTTTACAACTATATGGTGGTGATCTCTATATAGCGATTATGACTATTATTAACTCTATTAGAGAAGTTGTGCAGTTACCAGCCCAAGGGTTTGGAAATGCCTCTCAGCCAGTACTAGGATATAATTATGGGGCTAAAGAATATAAACGTGTCTTATCAGCAATACGTTTTGTGACACTCTTATGTTTTGGGACAATGTTTGTTATATGGGTATTAATTACTGCTTTCCCACTATACTTTATTAATATCTTTACTCATGATCCTCATATGACTAAACATGCAATTATTTATATTAGATTATATTTTGCAGGATTCTTTATGCAGTCATTACAGATATGTGGTCAGTCTGTGGCAGTAGGACTAGGCAAATCTAAACAGGCTATCTTCTTTTCTATCTTTAGAAAAGTGATCATAGTAGCTCCTTTGACTATTATTCTTCCACGTTTTATTGGAATTGAAGGTGTATTTATTTCAGAAGCTATTAGTAATTTTATAGGTGGCGGTGCTTGTTATATGACTATGTGGTTAACTATTGGAAAGAGCTTAAAGAAAGAGATTTCTTAGAAAAGAGATCTCTTTTTCTATTATTCTTATGTAATGCTTGTGAATAATATAAATATAGTACTTTCTCCATTGCATCAAACTAACACTAAGAATATCATTGTATATAAGATATATAGTAAGGGAAGGAAAAAATATGAATAAGAAACAGATAATGATAGCTGCAGGTGCAGTTGTATTTATTGGTGTAGGTGCTGCTGCTTATGCGTTAAGTGGTCCTAAACTAGAACTTAAGACTAATAAGGTGAATATAGAATATGGAACTACATATACACCTAAACTTAAGGATATAGTAAAAGACTATAAGGATTTTAATAAAAATGATTTAGAAATAATCAATAAGATACCTAATGAGAAGGATAAGACTTATCCTGCAGTAGGTAAGTATAGTATTACTGTGAAGTATAAGAAGAAGTCTTTGAAACAGAGTGTTATTGTAAAGGATACCAAAGCACCTGAAGTAGTATTACCTGCTGATATAGAGATATTACAGGGTACAGACCTTACTACATTTGATTTCAAGTCTCTAATGAATATTAGTGATCTATCTGAAACAAGTATTGAGATTGATACAAGTAAGGTAGATATGAATGCTGCAGGACAGTATGATTTTAACGTTACAGTGAAAGATAAGTACAATAATGAGAGTAAAAAGACTGGTAAGGTCACTATTATTGCGAAACCAGTGATTAATAATAATGAAGAAGTTGTACATGAGACAGTGAAGAATAAAGATGGTACTACAAGTGTAAAGACTAAGGTACAGAAGAAACAGAGTTCTAATACAAATAGAACTTCTAATAATTCTTCTTCAAACAACAGCAATTCTTCTGGAAGCAGTAATACTTCAGGTGGTTCTTCTTCAGAAACTCATAAAGGATCATTAACAGTTGAAATGGATCCTAAATATCACTGGGAAGGTGATCATTCCTATGGTGATGGTGCAGAAATTAATGGTGAAGACTTTGATAAGTTAACTGGTGGAGATTGGAAGAACTGGGATTATTAAAAATAATATATCTTTCCCTCAGGGAGACTACTATAAGTGCTCTCCCCTTTCTTAAGTAAAACAGTCAGGTTTAGATGCCTGACTGTTTTACATTATCAATAACTTCATTTAGGATTTCGTCTAATTCATCAATAGCATAAACCTTCTTACCTGCTTTACGTTCTTCTTCAACTAATAGAAGTTCTTCTCTTAACTTCAACATCTCTTCCCTATAATCATTATCCATATAAGTTTGGCTATGCTGATTATTATATCATAGTTCTAAATAAATATATTATGCTCATTCACATTTTTACGAATACTATTTGCATTATGTTCTAGATAGTGTATAATATTCTCAATTTTGGGATTAAATTCAGGAGGGTAAAAATGAAAACGAGTAATGGTAAGCAGTTAGCTAAAAAGATGTTAATTGCGATGATTTGTGGTCTTGCCTGTGGGTTTGGCTGCATTATGTTAAGAGAACACTTAATAAGTAGTGGTCAGACTGATCTTTGGACAAAGATCAATAAATTATTCTTTCAGGATATTACACAGCCTACAGCAACTAAAGCTGTTGGGATCTTCTATATTGTAGGTCAGTTATTTGTTAATTCATTACAGCTTATTATTGTACCTATGGTATTTGTATCTATTACATTAGCTATTTCAACTATCACAGATACAAAGAAGTTAGGTAGAATTTCTACTAAGACTATTTTAACTTTCTTTATTACAACTGTATGTGCATTATGTTTTGCAGGTGTAATTGCCTCTATTGTATATCGTTTAGGTTTCTTTAATGCAGTAGGTAAAGCAGCAGTAACTATCCAGCAGGGTTCTACTGGTTCTAACCCATTAAACATTATTTTAAACATTATTCCTAACAATCTTATTTCAGCTTTCTCTACTAATGGCAATGTATTAGCCATTGTATTTATTGCAGTTGCTATGGGTCTAGCAATGAATACATTAGAAGAAGAAACAAAGACTCTAAAGAAGTTATTCGAAGAAGTATCTAAGATTATTACTTTATTCTTATCATTTGTAGTCAATAAGTTTGCCCCTATTGGTATCTTCTGCTTATTAACTAGAACATTCGCAATTTATGGTATTGATTCATTAAGACCAGCACTTGCTTATGTAGTTACAGTTGTTATTGCATTATTTATATATTTATTCTTAGCTTATCCTATCTACTTAATGTCTATGGCTAGAGTAAATCCAAAACCATTCATGAAGAAGATGGTTAAGGTTGCTTTATTTGGTTTCTCTACTTCTTCTAGTGCTGCAACTCTTCCAATCAATAAGAGAACAGTAACTGAAGAATTAGGTGTAAATGATCAGATTGCATCATTTGTATTACCTTTAGGTATGACAATCAATATGGATGGTACAGCAATCATGCAGGTTATTGCAGCTATGTTTATTGCAGCAAGTTCTGGATATAAAGTAACATTCATGTCTATGGCAGTTATTGCAGTACTTGCATTAATTGCATCAGTTGGTACTCCAGCTGCACCAGGTGCAGGTGCTGTGATCCTATTTACTATCTTAACTGGTATGGGTTATACAAACGATGCAGCATTACTTGCATATTCATTAATTCTTTCAATCAATAGACCTATTGAAATGTTAGTTACTTCACTTAATGTAGTTGGTGATGCTTCTACTTCAGTTATTGTAGCTAAGAAAGAAAATATGATTGATCAGGAAGTATATAAAGGGTAATAGTTCTTTCTAGAAAAGGAGTCAGAAAAATTAAATCTGACTCCTTTTATAATACATTAAACAGTCTACCTACCTCTATATACGCAGTGATAAATTTCAATAAACAGTCAAGAATGATGATAAAATCTCTTTAGATGTGAAAGACTAAACGCAACTTTGACAGATCTAAAGTGGAATTTAACGTTTCACTTTAGACATCAAAAAAATCGAATAGTTTACTTGTAATTTTACGATAAGCATGTATAATACTTATAAAGAGAGCTGGAAGATAAGGTGGCTTTTAAAAAGTAGCTTTGTTGAAAGGTTTTCTAATAAGAAAGAGGCTTCTAATGGTGACCTTTAAAAGGTAGCTTTAATTAGAGGCTTTTTTGCTATAAAAAAGAAGAAGCCATATTGCTCTGACTCCTTCAAGTATATGTCCGCAAACATATAACCCAATTACTAATAATATATACTAATACAGAGCGAGTATGCAAGAGGCAGATTAAACTTTCTTATAAAGAATATCATTCTTGTTTAATAGTTCTAATACTTCCTTTATATTCTTAAAGGTATGTGCTCCCTTTTTTATATACTTTCTAGGCCATAAGAGAGAAGATTGTAGTAATGAATAAGGTATCAAGATGTCTCTACCTTGCTTTAGACAGTGATCTGCTTGTCTTAATGCCCCACTTTTCTCTCCTGCTTCCATGATAATAGTTGCGATAGAAATACCACTCATAGTCGCATTTCTAGTAGGGAAATTCCATTTATTTACTTTATTGCAGGGTGGGAATTGTGAGACAACAAGTCCATGTTTTTCAATAGCGAGTTGAAGGTTTTTATTTTCTTTAGGATAGTACTGGTTAATAGGTGTTCCTATGACAGCTATAGTTCTTCCATTGTTTTTTAATGCTGTTTGGTGGGTTATTGTATCTATACCTTTCGCAAGTCCTGCATTGACTACTATATTTCTTTTGACTAATGCTTTTACAAGTATTTCTGTTTTTTCCATTGATTCCTTAGAATCATTTCTACTCCCTACTACACTGACAGACTTTTCATTTAATAAACGTACATTGCCTTTAAGAAATAAATATGGTGGTGCTGTTGGGATGATAGCTAATAGTTTAGAGTATATCTTATCACCTTTCTTAACTAAAATAACGTCTTCTGGGAGTGTTTTGAAACTCTCCTTGACTCTTATTAGATAGGTATGATAGAAATCCTTCTCTGATACGTGTAATTGCAAGGATAAGTAAGGGATATTATGTATTAGACCACTTCTATAATCGAAGTGGTCTAATTGTGTTATGAATTGACTTGTTTTCTTATCGTTACAATTGAAATATTGTTGGATTGTATAATACAAAATAGCATCTCTTACATATACATTATTAATATCCATAGTAGCCTGCCACTCAAAATGTGATTAAATATACTCACATCGAGATAATGTAAGTTCTCACGAACATTACTTACTATGTCATCGTGTATGCTTTGGATTGACCGAAATCATATCTACTCACAAGTTCAAGTACACTCCATAGTCGTAAATTCCCGAAATAGCCTTCGGTACATACCTACGTTTGCGTTCATCTATGCAACTTCGTAAGTTGTAGCATCTCTCAGATTAAGTGCAGCATTGAAATCTCTGTCTTCGATATAGCCACAGTCACATCTGAAAAGTCTATCTGAAAGCTTTAAATCTTTTTTGATATTCTTGCAACAGTGACATGTCTTAGATGATGGGAACCATCTATCTACAATTCGAAGTTCAATTCCATTCTCCTTGCATTTAGCTAGAAGCTTTGTTTTAAATTCATAAAACTTCTGCGAAGCAACTGCCTTTGAAAGATGTCTGTTCTTCATCATCCCTGATACGTTTAGATCTTCAATCGTTATATGAGATGGCTTGGTTTTCACTATCTCTGCGATTATCTTATTGATATGATCAGTACGGATATTGTCAATTCTATGATGAAGTTTTTGTATCTTAAGCCTTTGTTTTTGTATATTTCTTTTTTGAGTGGACTCTCCTTTCTTTAGGTTTTCATACTTACGAGAAAGACTTCTCTGTTCTCGAATAAGCTTTTTTTCAAACTTCTTTAATTTTGCAGATTTATTGATGTTCTTATAAGTCTTGCCATTAGAGACAATCGCAAAGTCCTTTAATCCAAGGTCAATGCCAATTCCTTCACCAGAATTACTGGCTTTCCTTCTATCTGGGATTTCTACAAGAACTGAAACATAGTATCTGTCAGCTTTTATTGAGACATAACCGCTCTTAATTACGTATCCATCTTTTGTAGTTGGAATATATCCTTTCTCTTTGATGCGTACCCAGCCAAGTGACGGGATCTTGATTCTGTGTCTTTCACAAAGGCAGTCTTTTGGATTATTCCTTACAAAATACATTTTCACATCAGATCTGCC
>NZ_JBEHVX010000094.1:0-9069 GCF_040227455.1 Catenibacterium sp. RTP21428st1_D7_RTP21428_210409
TGGTGGATTTGAGTTTGGTTATATATTTGTGTCCGCGCAACGAAGGCGCGGGGAAATGGAGGAAATCATGAAAGATATACTTGGTGGTGTTTGTGCACCAATTGGATTTAGCGCAAATGGTATTCATGCAGGAATGAGAAAGAATAAATCTAAGAAGGATTTATCTCTTATTGTGAGTGAAGAGTTATGTACAGCAGCTGCAACATATACACAAAATAAAGTAAAAGGTGCTCCTTTGACAGTTACAAAGCAGCATTTAAAGAATGGGCGTGCAAGAGCAATTATCTGTAACTCAGGTAATGCGAATACATGTAATTCAAATGGTATTGAGCTTGCGAATGAAGTATGTGCTTTAGCTGCAAAGGAATTAGGTTTAAAGGAAGATGATATTATTGTCGCTTCTACTGGTGTTATTGGGCAGCCTATGTCTATTGATCCTTTTAAAGCTCATATGAAAGAACTTGTAAAGGGATTAAATGTAGATGGGTCTCATGATGCATGTTATGGAATCATGACAACTGATACACAGCCTAAAGAATATGCAGTAGAGTTTAAATTAGGTAATGCTAAATGTCATATTGGGGCTATCGCAAAGGGTTCTGGTATGATTCATCCAAATATGGCAACAATGCTTGCCTTTGTAACAAGTGATGTAGCTATTTCTAAAGAATGTTTAGAAGCAATGGTACATGAAGTTGTAGATGATACATTTAATATGGTCAGTGTTGATGGGGATACATCTACTAATGATATGTTATGTGTATTGTCAAATGGTATGGCACAAAATAATAAGATTGTCTTAAAGGATCAGTCTTATAATATTATGAAGGATGCGTTATATCATATCTGTGAACAATTATCTCGTGGTATTGCGAAAGATGGTGAAGGAGCAACTAAACTGCTTACATGCAATGTCAAGAACGCGAAGACATTACAGGATGCCAAGATTGTCGCAAAGAGTGTAATCACTTCTACTTTATTTAAAGCAGCGATGTTTGGTAGAGATGCGAATTGGGGTCGTATCTTATGTGCTATTGGTTATTCTGATGCTGATCTAGACATCAACAAAGTATCCGTGACATTAGCTTCACCTGCAGGAGATATTCATGTTTGTGAGAAGGGCATGGGTGTTATCTTTGATGAAGAAAAAGCATTAAAGGTCTTATCTGAAGATGAAATTGATATTAATATTGATTTGAATGATGGAATATGGGATGCAACAGCATGGGGCTGTGATCTAACTTATGATTATGTAAAAATTAATGGGGAATATAGAACATAATGGAAGAAAGAGAAATATATCGAGCAAAAATCTTATCTGAAGCTGTTCCTTATTTACAGGAATACAATGGTAAGACAGTAGTAGTAAAATATGGTGGAAATGCGATGATCAATGAAGAATTGATGAACAATGTCATTTCTGATATATGTCTAATGACTTTAGTTGGTATTAATGTGGTATTGGTTCATGGTGGGGGGCCTGAAATCAATAAGGCATTAAAACGTTCTGGTATAGAATCAAAGTTTATTAATGGGTTACGTTATACTGATGAAGAAACAATTGATATCGTACAGGAAGTATTAGCCGGTAAAGTCAATAAGAATCTTGTAAAGCTAATAATGAATGGGGGAGGCCGTGCAGTAGGTCTTTGTGGTATTGATAATAAGTTATTAGAGGCGAAGAAGATAAAAGACGAATTAGGTTATGTAGGCACTGTTACACAGGTAAACAATGAAATCATTAAGGATGCAATCAAGAGTGGATATATTCCAGTTATTGCGTCTATCGCAATGGATGATGAAGGTCATAGTTATAATGTGAATGCAGATTATGCAGCAGCAGCTATTGCAGATAGTCTAGAAGCAGAAAACCTGATTGTGGTTAGTGATATTCCTGGTTTATTAAGAGATCCTCATGATGAAAAGACATTGATTCCAGAGGTATCTATCCAGGATGTAGAAAACTTAAAAGCAGAAGGTATTATTGCAGGAGGTATGATTCCTAAAGTGGATTGTATTACTCATGCATTAAAAGGCAATATGTCAAAAGCAGTCATTATTGATGGTCGTATTCCACATTCTATTCTTATTGAAATATTATCTAAGGATGGTAGTGGTACACTATTCACAAGATAACAGAGTTACATCTGTTATCTTTTTTTTACCTCTAAAATAGTATATTATTAAAAATAAGGAAGGGTGAAACGATGAAAAGATTATTATGCTTATTATTATGTAGTATATTGTTTGTGGCATGTGGTACTACAAAAGAGGCAAAAAAGAAAGATACTGCAGTAGTAGAGAAACAAAAGAAAAAGGAAAAGGAAGCTAAGAAATTAGAAGAACAAAAGAAGAAGGAAGAAGAAGCTAAGAAACTAGAAGAACAGAAACAAATAGAAGAACAGAAGAAATTAGAAGAACAGAAAAAACTAGAGGAACAGAAAAAAGCTGAGGAAGCTAAAAGACAGGAAGAAGTAAAAAGACAACAGGCACCTGTTGCGATAAATAATAATGTGGTAGCTATTGATGCAGGACATCAGGCGAGAGGTAATTCACAATTGGAACCTATTGGTCCTGGTGCTTCAACACAAAAGGCTAAGGTCGCAGGTGGAGCAACAGGAACTGCCACACGTATTCCTGAATACCAGACAACTCTTAATGTGAGTTTGAAACTAAGAGATGTTTTACAGTCTAGAGGGTATAAGGTTGTCATGATTCGTACAACGAATGATGTAAATATTTCTAATAGAGAAAGAGCTGAAATGGCTAATAATGCAGGTGCTGGTGCTTTTATTAGATTACATTGTGATGGTATTGGTAATAGCGGTGTCACTGGTGCAAGTGTACAGGAACCAGCTAATGGAAATCCTTATATGAGTGCAGGTAATGTGTCTGCTTCACAATCTTTAGGAAGAACAGTACTGAATCATTATTGTAGTACAACAGGTATTAGAAATAGAGGAATGGCAGCACGTAATGATTTAAGTGGAATCAACTGGTGTAAGACACCTGTATGCTTACTTGAGATGGGATTCATTTCTAATGGTGATGAAGATAGAAAGTTAAACAACAGTGATTTCCAGCAGAAAATTGCGGAAGGTATTGCGAATGGTATTGACGCTTATTTTGGTCGATAATAATTGCATTTATGCCTATTAACTGTTTATAATGTTTTTTAGTAAGGTTATCCTTAGAGGATAACCTTGAATTTTAGAGTATATTCCTATGTATTTAGTAGGAACTAGAGGTGAAACAATGGATAACATTAAAGCGATAGAACGTAGTATTATTACAAACTTTAGAAAACCTTTATGGCGTAGATTTATTAAGGGTATTCAGGATTATGAACTCATTGAACCCGGTGATAAGATTGCGGTATGTATTTCAGGTGGGAAGGATTCAATGCTTCTTGCGAAGCTATTACAGGAATTACAGAGACATGGTAAGTTTCATTTTGATTTAGAGTTCATTTGTATGGATCCAGGTTATAATCCTGCCAATAGAAAACTGATTGAAGAGAATGCGGAAAAGCTAGGTATTCCTATTCAGTTCTATGAATCAGATATATTCAATGTCGTACATGGAATAGAAAAGAACCCTTGTTATTTATGTGCAAGAATGCGTAGAGGGTTCTTATATAATAGAGCACAGGAATTAGGGTGTAATAAGATTGCGTTAGGCCATCATTATTCAGATGTCATAGAAACAATATTAATGGGTATGATGTATGGGGCTCAGGTCCAGACTATGATGCCAAAACTTCATAGTAAGAACTTTAAAGGTATGGAATTAATCCGTCCTATGTATTTGATTCATGAAGAAGATATTATTGCTTGGGCTGAGAAGTTTAATTTAAAGTTCTTACAGTGTGCATGTCGTTTTACAGAAGAGTCTGAAGCACGTGGAGAAATTGAACATACATCTAAACGTGCAGAAACAAAGAATCTGATTAAAGAATTAAGAAAGATTAATCCTAAGGTAGAACAGAATATCTTTAAGAGTGTAGAGAATGTCAATCTTAAAACAATTATTGCCTATACTGACTGGGATGAATCAAAGAAAAGTTTCTTAGATTTCTACAAGGAGCAGGACTAATGGATGATCAGTTTACAAGATTAAGATGGGTAGCAGGTAATGAGTCTATTGATATCATGAAGACTAAACATGTTGCAGTGTTTGGCTGTGGTGGTGTAGGAGGCTATGTCATTGAAGGATTGGTTCGTTCTGGTATAGGAACAATTGATGTATTTGATCATGATACAGTGGATATCACAAATCTCAATAGACAGATCATTGCCTTACATTCTACAGTAGGCAAGAAGAAAGTAGATATTATTAAAGAACGTATGTTAGATATTAATCCAAATTTAAATATAAATACGTTTGATACATTTTATTTACCAGAGAATGCTGATACAATAGACTTATCTCAATATGATTATGTAATTGATGCAATTGATACAGTAACTGCAAAGATAGAATTGATTAAGAGATGTACAGAATTGAATGTACCTATTATCTCTTCTATGGGTACAGGAAATAAGCTTGATCCAACTCATTTACAGATTACTGATATCTATAAGACAAAGATTGATCCACTTGCGAAAGTAATGAGAAGAGAATTAAAAGCAAGAAGAATTAAGAAGTGTTTAGTTGCTTATTCAGATGAGATTCCTGCAAAGACAGGACAGAGAACACCAGGTAGTAGTGTATTTGTGCCAGCAAGTGCAGGATTAATGATTGCAGGATATGTGTTTCAATCATTGATAGGAGGATAATAGTATGGCTAAAGTTGCAGTTTTAATGGCAGACGGTTTTGAAGAAGTAGAAGCCTTAGGTGTAGTAGATATCTTAAGACGTGCAGAGGTGGATGTAGACACTGTTTCTATTAAAGAGGAGCAGGTTGTCATTTCTTCTAGAAACATTCCTGTACGTGCCGATAAGACACTTACAGACATGGATTATTATGATATGATTGTAATTCCTGGAGGAGCAGGGGCATGGACCTTAAGAGATGATGATCGTATTATTTCACTCATTAAGAAATATGATCATGAAGAAAGATATATTGCAGCTATATGTGCAGGACCTATGGCTCTAGGTAAAGCAGGTGTAATCACTAATAAGAAAGTCACTTCTTATCCAGGAGAAGAAATAGAAAGTTATTTAAAAGCAGGTAAATATGTTGAAGAAGAAGTGGTTGTAGATGGTCATATTATTACAAGTAGAGGACCGGCCACAGCATTTGCATTTGCCTATAAACTTTTAGATGTATTAGGTATTGATTCATCAAGTCTTAAGCATGGAATGTTGTATGATTTATACAGATAGCCTTTGTGCTATCTTTTTTTATTTAGGTATAAAAAAACGATCCCGAAGGATCGTAGTATTTAATATGGTGACCGGTACGGGATTCGAACCCGTGAATGCATGCGTGAAAGGCATGTGAGTTAACCGTTTCTCCAACCGGCCAGCGGAATTGAGTATATCATAGGAGAAACGAATACGTCAATAGTTATTTTGACATTTTGATAAAGAAAATGCTGAAATTTTTTTGTCTTTAAAAGTAAACTTAATTTGTATATTCTTCTCTTTATATTTATAGGTTATTGTACCTTTTCCGTTATTGTAATGGTTAGAAGTAGGAGAAGAATAAGTATGCTTTACTGTAGAATAATCAGTTCCAACAGTAATACTATTCTTAAGTTTATACTTCTTAGTAAAGAGAGTGATTGTTTGGATTTTTCCATCCTTTTCTGAATATTGAATATTAGAATCAAATAAAGCATCTGACATCTTTGATGCACTCACACCAGGATAGACCTCTTTATTCTTATAAATGATTGTATAGTCCTTTATATCAGTTTGAGCACTACATGCACATAATAAGAGACATAGTAATAATAGTATCTTCTTCATATGTATACCTCCTTGTCTTTATATTAGAACTTTAATAAGAAATTGCAAGAGAAGTTTGACAGGGAGTAACTACCGTCTAGTACAGTAAATGTAGGAGGTATTCGTTATGGAATATGTAAAATTAAATAATGGCATAGAAATGCCACTCATCAGTTTTGGAGTCTATCAGATTCCTAAAGAAGATACTAAGAGATGTGTCTTAGATGCAATTAAGTCAGGATATAGAGGCATTGATACGGCACAGAGCTATTTCAATGAAAGTGAAGTAGGAGATGCGATTGTGGAATGTGGTGTACCTAGAGAAGAACTCTTTATTACTACTAAAGTGTGGATTGATCATTATGGTTATGAAGAGTGTAAGGCTTCAGTAGAAGAATCATTAAGAAAACTAAAAACAGATTATTTGGACTTATGTTTGCTTCATCAGCCTTTTAGTGATTATTATGGTGCTTATCGTGCTTTAGAAGAGTTATATGCGGAAGGTAAAATTAAAGCAATTGGTGTTTCTAATTTCTATCCTGATCGTTTGACAGATATTTGTATGTTTGATAGAAAGGTTATTCCTGCAGTGAACCAGGTAGAAGTCAATCCTTTTAATGCACAATGGTGTGCTCAGGAAAACATGGAAAAACATGGTGTAAAAATGGAAGCATGGGCCCCATTTGGTGAAGGAAGAAATAATCTATTTACTAATGAAACATTAGTTTCTATTGGTAAGAAATATAATAAGAGTTCTGCCCAGGTTATGTTGAGATGGCTTGTTCAAAGAGGTGTTATTGTTGCTTGCAAGTCTACTCATATTGAAAGAATGCAGGAAAATATCAATGTCTTTGATTTTGAATTAACAGAAGAAGACATGAATTCTATTAAAACATTAGATACTAGTAATAGCTTATTCTTCTCTCATAATGATCCTAATATGGTTGAATGGTTCGACAAGATTGTGAAAGAAAGAAGAGTAAATGAAGATTGTAGAAAAGAAGATAAGAAGTGGTAGCTAAAAAGACTTCAATTGAAGTCTTTTTTAACGGATGTTATGTTTTGATATCATCTTTTGAATGAATACAGGTATAAAGAATTCTATCACAAATGAAGAAGCATAGAATAATTCAATATGAATTATTGTGATAGGCATGATTAATGGAATAATCATCATCTTTATTGTGAAAATCATAATCACTTCTAGAAGAATCCATACAAATGTACCTAATATTAATGCGTTTTTCAAGTATGTGCGATAGAAGCTGTGATCTATTCTCTTAGTTGTTAATCCCATGTTATAGAGATAGTCTCTTGTCTGTTTCTCTTCTCTTAAAATGAGATACTTAAGGTAAAAATAGAAACCATACAATAATATAAAGACAACTGCAATGAATTGTATTAGTACTTTCTTGTTGTTATTGATAAGAGAATTAATTGCATCATTATCTACAAATGCACCCTCTACCTTAAAACCTAATCTTTCTAATTCATTCTTTACCTTATTGATATTCTTAAGACTATCTACTCTTAATGTATAAGCATCTGGACGCCATGGTGTTTTCATGATGATATCATCTACATCATTCATAGTATAATTTTCAGGAAGAACATTTTCAAATGTTATAAAACCTTCTTCGAGGTGAGTATCCTCTATACTATAAACGACAACACTTTCTTTGGCTTTAAATGCCTCAATATAAGGTGTTATACAGTCGCTAGGAATATAAACATATGGATTTCCTGTACCGACACTATTTGTACTTATAGCTGATCCTGGTTTTAAAATTCCTCTCACAGGTAGATTCATATAGACAAGTTTAACACAAGGTGTGTTGATATCGACCCACTCATCACCATCAGATGATGTTCCCGTTTGAGAAATACCAGAAGCATTATAGACAGGTATTGGAACCCATAATCCTATTTTTAACTTCTTGATATTAATATCCTCTAGTCTAAGGTTATTTTCTTCTAAGAAAGCTTCCATTTTTTCATTGCTTAAATAGACACCTTTATTATCAGCATGTTTAATAGTGATGTTTGCATAATCATCCCTACTATCATAAGTTTGAAGCATAAAGATGGATGAACGACCATTCATATGACCATCAGATAGTGATATCTGATCATAGTTATTTTCTGTTGCACCATTCATATCATCCATCCATTCTGAGAAGGTACTATAGTTAACATCATATCTCCATGTAAGGCGTTCTATGTGACTGACACTTTTAATCTTATTGTAATCCTGTTGACTCAGAGGTGTTTCTCCAGAATAGTATGTATAATAATCATTCTTATATTTTTCTTTGTAGACAACAAGGTCTCTAGAAGCAACAGAATTAATTTTGTCTTCATAAGAAGCACTATATGTTCCATAAATATTATAACTATAAGCACATATAATCATCGTGAAAGCAACAAGTATATTCATTACTGTTCTGAAAGTACGATGCGAAAAACGAATATCCATGTTTTTATCTTTCATGATAGGTGCTTTTATTAGATTCTTCTCTTTGGATAGATCTCTATCTATGATTAATGCACCCTCCACTTTATAAAGCGTATCAGCTGCTTGAATCATTCTACTATCATGTGATGCACTAATTACATAATGTCCTTTATCTGCATATTCCTTGAGAATATGAATCATTGTCTGTGCATAACCTGCATCAAGCGCAGCAGTAGGTTCATCTAAGATGAGTATTTCAGGCTGTCTTATTAAGGCTAAATAAACAGCAGCACGTGTTTTTTCTCCTCCAGATAAGCTTTTAGGATACTTATTTTCAAGAGGTTTTATACCTAATTGTTCTTCATAATCAGGAATTCTTTTACATCCTAATTTTTCTAGCTGTTTAATATGACTGCCAATAGTCATTCCTTCTATAAATAAAGGGATCTGATGAACATTTGCGAGATGATTATAAATAAACTTTTGTTTATTTTCTTCATCAAGAGTATCTATTCTTTCACCTTCATAAAGATAAATACAGTCATAAGCAAATTGGAAGGCTTTAAGAAATGTGGATTTTCCTGATCCGCTTCTTCCTTTGATAACAGTTAAATGTCCACATTCAGCGCAGAATGAAGCATTTTTTTGAATACCCATAATCTACAGGTAACGATTTAAGAGAAGTGTGGAGCAGAAATATTCAGGATATAGACTAT
>NZ_JBEHVX010000095.1:0-8512 GCF_040227455.1 Catenibacterium sp. RTP21428st1_D7_RTP21428_210409
AAATGCCAGCCACTACGTGGCTGGCATGGGTACATGTTTTTAATTATTTCACCTGTCTACTTGACAGGGGCGCATCAGCAATGCAGGGTGTTTTTGTTATTTACATAAAATTTACAGAGTGGAACTGTGCTAGAATTGAAAATATCAACCAAATGGTTTATAGTGTAATAAGTTGAGGTGCTTTTTAGACATGTAGGATAATGATGAAGACATCCGATATGATTAAAGAATTATGTAATAAAAAATATAAGTCTTTTGGAATTTGCCAGACGGATAGGGCAGAATCCACAGAACTTTGGTAAGAAACTGATATGAGATACAGTTACTCTTGAGGAGTTGAAACAGATAGCTGATGTGATGGAAGTTCCCTTTGAGCAATCATCTATCTTCCCGGATAGAGAACAGATAAAAACAAGTAATGAATAGGCGGTGAGTAGCATGGATACTGTGGATCTGATTATTAAATCATCAACAGAATTTTATAATGATTTGAAGGTTGATGAGAATGGTCGATATCGTTCTTGGGAACACTGCTATCCACATTTCATAAAAGCACGAGGGAGCCAAGAGATTGATTATGATTATCTGAGTTTACAACTAGCTTTTTATTTAGCAAGTTGGGGAATGTATCGTGGCTCATCATTTTTGCTACAAAAGGATTATAAAGTACATATTCCAGTAGTAAAAGAACTGTTAAATGAAAAATATGATATTTTAGCTGGAATTGACTGTATCGGTTTCAAAGATGATAGCAACCAAAAGTTACTGCAGGATATAAATTCGTTTTTAGAGCAGTATTACGATAAAATCAGGCACAAAGTAAAAGGACAAGAACTGAAAAATCAGTTATCTTTTACACTAATCACGAAAATACTTATGGGAACACTTGGCTGTGTTCCAGCATATGATAGATATTTTATTGCAGGAATAAAGAATCAGAAGGTCGCAACCGGTAATTACAACTTGAAATCCATTATGCAGCTTGTCGATTTTTACGAAAAAAATTCCGCTCGATTTGAACCAGTTAGAGAGAAAATGAAAGTTGAAGGTATGCCATATCCACAGATGAAGATGATTGATATGGGATTTTGGCAGGTTGGTTTGGAGTTGGATACAAATAAGAGAATACAGACAGCTCACTAGGAGGTAGAATCATGGAATATACACCAATGGAAACGGATGTTCTTGCTATGATGCAGAGAACTGATTTTAAGAATATATCAAAAGGTGATGTGATTAGTTTTGCATCAAAGATAGGCGAACTTCGTCCTTAAGTGGCCAAAGAAGTGCTTGCACAGTTTCCTGAATTTATTGGATTAATGAAATCTTCACTAACTGAATACGAATAATACGATTCAAATAATTTGAAGAATCAATTTACATTTAAAGTGACGTACAACACGATGGCAGAAAGTATATTCAAGAAATAAAGATTTATGAGGATAGGTTCAAAGTTTGTTTCATAGCAAGCAATGTATTGGATATTCTGAGATAACAAGAATTTGCAAGGGTAGCAGGCTTAGGCTTGGCTGCCTTTTTTAGATTGATTTTATTCGTGGTTTGGAATATAATATCGTTAAATTGGATTGTGTGTTATTTGTATTATAAGAGAGGACTATATGAAATATTTATCAATACGACAAACATCTGAAAAATGGGGTATCTCCATCAGAAGAATACAAGTTTTATGTGCAGAAAATAGAATTCCAGGTGCAACAAAGATTGGTTCCTATTGGGCTATTCCGGCTGATGCAGAAAAACCCAATGATGAGCGTATCAAGAGTGGAAAATACATTAAGGAAAAATAAGATGCAGAGCGTGATAAAACTATTTAAGTGTAGGTGGATATAGATATGGCTGAGATAAAAAGTATAAATGAATTACTAAAGATGGAGATTGATATTCCTGACTATCAAAGGCCATACAAGTGGACGATTCAAAATATTGAGGAGCTTCTTGGTGATATTAGTACAGCAATCAATCAAGCAGGACTGTATAGAACTCCCTTCAAGTACAGGGTAGGAACCATTATTCTTCATGAGAATGAACATGGAATATTTGATGTTGTGGATGGACAACAGAGGATAATATCACTTCTTCTTATAAAACAATGCATAGAGACAGGGGTTAAGTGTCCTATTTCCAAGAAGAAATTTTCCAATAAAATAACTCAAACTAATATCCATGATAATTATATGTTCATTCGCGAATGGTTTTCACTAAAGAATAAAGATGATAAGAAGAATTTTATTCGTGCATTTGATGAAATATTAGAGGTTGTGGTAATCAGTGTCGAAAAGGTATCTGAGGCTTTTCAGTTATTTGATTCACAGAATACCAGAGGAAAGTCTCTTGATCCGCATGACCTATTGAAAGCATATCATCTGCGAGAGATGAAAAAGTATCCATATGAGATGGAACATGCGGTTACTAAGTGGGAATCAAAAGACACAAATCAAATTAGAGAGCTTTTCGATTTGTTTCTGTTCCCTGTTTGGAACTGGTCACGCGGATTAAAAAGCAAGCCTTTTACGGCAAAGGAAATTGATACTTATAAAGGTATACCGGAATCATCAACGTATTCATATGCAAGACGTGCAAGTAAAGCAATGCCATGTTTCCAAATTACGGAGACATTTATTTCAGGAAATGATTTTTTTGAAATGGTAGATCATTACCTATACTTGATACACGATATTAAGAAAGAAATATTTAATAATCAAGATTTTGCGGAAATTAAGTCTATTATCTGCAATGGCAAAGAAGTATCTAGTATTAAAGAAATGGACTCTGTAAAATATGGATCTGCAGGTTTTGTCTATGCTCGCAACCTGTTTTATTGCGCGTTGCTTTGCTATTATGATAAGTTCCACAACTTTGATGAAATGGCGGTAAAGAAGTTATTCACCTGGGCTTTTATGATTCGAGTAGATATGGAAAACTTAGGGTTCGATAGCATCAATAAATATGCCATTGGCGATGATGACAACTCTAGATATACAAATGCAGTTGCGATGTTCTCAAAGATCAGTTTTGCTCGATTGCATAATGAGATTTCCAGTCTGCAGATAAAGGTAAAGCGAGATCCGGACAGAGCTAATCATGATAAGTGGAACGATCTTTATAAGAAACTAAAGATTATGAATGGATTGATGGAGGTGTTAAATGAGTGATTTAGTTACTGAACTTCATATTGTCGGTGATGACAACAATATCTTTGATACCGATATGGAGTATATTATTCCCCTTTATCAGCGTGCGTATGCCTGGGAGGATAAGCAGCTTGTCCAGTTGATTGAGGACATCAACGATGTTGCTGATGATGCGAGTTATTACATTGGTGCATTGATTGTTTCAAGACAGGGAAATAAGTTCGAGGTCGTAGATGGGCAGCAGCGCTTGACGTCACTGTATCTTTTGTTGAATTGCCTTGGCTATGAAGTGCAGAATACTTTGACATTTGCCTGTAGAGATAAATCGAATTATACCCTTCAGAACATTCAGGAACTGATTCAGATGAACCTCAGTAAATTGGATATGGATCGAATTGAGTCTGGTATTCAGAGTGGTATAAAAATCCTTATGCAGGAAATGCAGAGGGAAGGATTTGATAAAGACGAATTTTGTGAAAAACTTTCACATGTAGTTGTTTATCGGATAGAAGTGCCAGAAAACACGGATCTGAATCGCTATTTTGAGATTATGAATACTCGTGGCGAGCAGCTTGAGCAGCACGATATTTTGAAGGCGACACTGATGAGCTATCTCAAAGATGAAAAAGACAAAGCAATATTTGCTAAGATCTGGGATGCCTGCAGTGACATGACCGGTTATATTCAGATGCATTTTATCAGTAAGGGAAACGAAGTACGTGAGGCTATTTTCGGAGAGTACTGGAATGATATGCCTCCGAAGAGTTGGACTAACTATAAGAAAGAAATCAAAGAAAATTCCCTGAATGGTGTTGGCCACACTATAGAGGAAATCATAAATGTTGATTTCCAGGTGGATACTGACGATGGGTATTTGGATGATGATATCCGAGTAAGATTTGAAAGTGTTATTGAGTTCCCGTATTTTCTCATCCATACATTGAAGGTTTATATTGCGATTAAAGGCATTTCACATGAAAATGCTGGATCAAAGATCATAGATGAATTGCTCGACGATAAGAAACTCATCGAAAGCTTTAATCGTGTTACGACATATGGAGTGAATGATAAGGGCAGAATTGCAGATAACAAAGAGACCTTTTCAAGAGAGTTTATTATTTGTCTTTTGCGGACAAGGTTCTTGTTCGATAAGTACATTATAAAAAGAGAGTATACGAACGAGAATGCCGACGGAGAATGGAGTCTCAAATCACTTTATGTTTCCGGCCAGCAATCCAAAAAGAAACCATATTATCGAAATACCTTGTTTACTCGAAAAGGAGAGCATAACAAGGAAAAGAGAAGTAACGATCGCAACAAGCGAAACATAATGCTTCAGTCAGCGCTGCGTGTTTCTTATACTTCTCCAAAAGTAATGCACTGGATAACACAGCTATTGATTTGGCTTTCTAAAGATAACTATTCAAATGCTCTGAGCAATGATTTGTCTGAGTTCAGTGATGCTATTGAGGAGATTGCAAAGAATGCAGTGCGTGAACAGTTCTTTGATGTTTGCGAAGATGGTGTATACGCAATGGGAGTAAATACTCCTCATATTGTATTTAATTATTTGGATTACCTTCTGTGGATGTCCGAGCCAAAAAAGTACGACGACTTTACATTTGAATTTAGAAATTCAGTGGAACATTGGTATCCACAGAATCCATCAGAAGGAACTTTCGAATCGTGGACGGATGGAGTGGATCAATTTGGAAACCTCTGTATTATTCAGAGAAACGTAAATTCGAAGTTTTCTAACATGTCACCGGAAGCCAAGAAGAGCACGTTTAAGGAAATGATTTCGAAGGGCAGTATAAAACTTCGATTAATGAGTGAACTTACTGAAAAGGGTGACGGCAAGGCTGCTAGTCTGTACTGGAAAGATTCTCTGTATAAGGAGCACGAGGAACATATGATTGACATGCTTTGTAGAGCGTGTTATCCGGAAGAAGAATGAATTTCTAGAAAGTTTATTAAATTTGGAGGTGCATTATAGCATTTAATCATGGATTAAAAATAGGGCAAATACTAAAAAAGGGCAGATATTGTTGATATATTCAAATGCGGGAATATGGTGAGATGTTCAAAGACTACGAATACTTTGGTTATTGTCTCAGACTACACAAAAGGAATCTATCACGATAAGTGAATTGGTGGAGATCTTCATTACACTGGTATGGATAAAGATGGAGACCAGGATAATAATTGGGCCTAGAATGCTACGCTTGCAGCATGCGGTTAAATTGGCTTCGATGTCCACCATTTCGAAGTAATGGATGCAGGCGAGTATGTGTACTGCGGAAGGATAGAGCTTGTTGATAAACCTCAAACCGAAACTCAGCCTGGCGAGGATGAGTTCCTCGTAAAGTTTGGATGTTTCCTATCTGTTCGGTGCCTGATAATGATGTAAAGAAATCGGCTATGTTTGTATTTAAGGATATGGAAGAATTCAAAGCGCGAGGTAAGGACGAGAACGGTGATCTTGTAATCAATAAAGAACAGGCAGAAGTTGTTAAGTTGATTTTTGATTTGTATCTTGGTGGTAAAAGAATATTAGGTATTGTTAAGGAACTTAAAGATAGAAATATTAAATCTTCAACAGGCAAAGATAACTGGCCAAAACGCTCTGTAGAAGAAATGCTGAGGGTTCACTACTGTTAGGTATTACGATATACTGCAATAAAAAGAGTGAGGTGATTGCTATAATGAATATTTTCTGATAAAACAACGTAATATGGAAGAAGAACTAGCTTGTGTTGATGAGACAGCTCCTATATGGAAGTATTACCATCAGGAAGAAGATGCGATAATGAACATTTGTATGGAAAATTTCATTTCATGCTTTCTACAGGGGAAAGCGTTAGTGATAGAAACCCCTGTCAGTACTTGGAAGATAATCACTAACGGACAGAAGAAATCCATGTTTCTTTATCATCGCAATGAAATGGAAACAGATGAGATTGACAATCCTAACGCTCTGATTCCGAATTATCATTCGCAGTCATGCAGACGGAACACTATTGTTGAATATCTTGAGTACATAATTGCGCATGATTTTTACAGGGAGAAAAATCCTGTAAAATATTCAGCTAAAAGTAAACCTAATTCTCAAAAAGGAACTAAACGACATAAGAAAGAGATGAAGAAGGCAAAAGCTCGTAAAAAAAGATATGAGACAAAACGTGTGATGGACTTGATTGATCAATTAGGGCAGGAAAATATAGAAAAGTAACTTTCCGCCAGCAGATTCGTAGCTTTAAATTGCAAAGGATAAAATAAAAATGTAGGTAAAACACAACATCATGATGGAAAACCTACAATTTCGTATTCTAGAACTAGAAGTTATTACAGTAATAATTCTAGTTTTTTATTTTATCTAAAAGTGATATCATATCAATGAAGAGAAGTTAATTATTATAACTTGAGACATCCATAAGGTAAGCTCGTAAACAACCATTGATAGCGATGACTATTAATGTATCGTTATTCTGTATAAATGCAGTCTATGTGGTCGTATAGCAGAGTGATAAATCGGAATTTGAAGAGGTGATAAGATGGATTTTAGACAAGCTGTCATGGAAGATTTGCCACAGTTAAAAGATATGTATAAACAAATTATTCAAAACATGAATAAACAGAAAATTCAGATTTAGGACGATATTTATCCATGTGAATTTTTTGAGGAAGATATAAAAAATAATCAACTCTATATTTTGCTTAACAATGAAGAAATAGTATCAGCATTTGTTTTGTCTAATACAAACTCAGGAGAAACTGCAGTTAAATGGAATGATAATCATGCAAAAGCTGTATATATTGACAGATTAGGTGTAAATGTTAAATATTCAAAAAAAGGTATTGGTAGTCTAATGCTTGATAAAGCAAAAGAAATTGCCAAAACACTTGATGCTGAATTTCTTAGACTTTTTGTGGTTGATATAAATATACCAGCAATTCAACTGTATACTAAAAAAGAGTTTGTAAAGGTTAATGGTGTTTACAATGAGGTATTTGATGATGGTTTTGTATTGCAGGAGTATGGTTATGAAATAAGACTTTACTGAAGGCAATTATTGCGATATGTTTGCTTGTGAAGAATACTCGTATGCTATTTTTAATTTGATGCATATGGGACTTGGAATCTTCAAAATCATAAGGATCAACAAATAATTTAAAACTGTGACTATGAATGAAAATTACTGAAATAACGAGCATACTAGACTTGAATATGTAGGACATTTTCAAAATGAAGTATCTTATACTTGGAAACGGAAGGGCATTCCTTAATTCTTTATATTATCAGGAAAAAGTGGAGATCTCCTAAAAAAATACCCCTCTCATCATGGATGGAAGGGGTTTGTCCAGATATGTGACACTTTTAATAGATGACAGCATCATCAACTGTGAATCCATCAAGTGAGTTTTCTTTCACCTGAATGCATATATAAGTGATACTTGAATCACTTGTAGCAAAGAATTGACGCTTTGCTGCAGGGCTGATTTTTAACCAGTCACCTGCAGTAATTTCAACAGTATCTCCATCAATGATAGCAGTTCCTTTTCCAGCAATAATTCCATAGATTTCTTCATTATTTTTGTGAGAATGAACGAAAGGAACACCTGCACCAGCAGGAAGAGAATTAATACTTACTTCAGCACCGGTTAAAGAAAGTGCTTCATGAAGTTCTGTACGACTTTCATTACCTACATTGGTTTTTGTATAGTTTGACATTTGAATTACCTCCATTTTTATTTGCAACCTTGTTGCTTGAGTATAGTATAATCATTTATACACTCTAAAAAAAGTACGCACCTTTTTGTAACTGTACACAATAAAATGAATATACTATAATATTTTTGAAATGAGGTGACTGCATATGAAGACAAAAAAGGAACTTCCAGAATGTCCTGTTGCAACATCAGTGTCTTTAATTGGTGGTAAATGGAAGTTATTGATCATAAGAAATTTAAAAAGTCGTCCATGGAGATTCAATGAACTTCAAAGAGATTTAGATGGAATTTCTCAAAAAGTACTAACTGATAGTCTTAGGCAGATGATAGATGATGGCCTTGTGTATAGAAATGATTATCATGAGAATCCACCAAGAGTTGATTATGGACTGACAGATCTTGGAAAAGAGATGATGCCGATTATTGATGCATTGGCAGATTTCGGTAATTATTATAAGACGATTGTTGATTAAACCTAAGAATCCTCATCACTGAATTTAGTTCTAGTGGTGAGGATCTTATTTTTACATATAATGGCATAAAAAGATCTTACGTAAGCGCCAAATAATATAGTGGATAGAAATAGACCTCATCATGTTAGATAATTAAAGTGTTTTTAGATACTAAAT
>NZ_JBEHVX010000096.1:0-8388 GCF_040227455.1 Catenibacterium sp. RTP21428st1_D7_RTP21428_210409
AAGACAATATAAGAATGTAGGAAAACCTACATTCTTATATTGTCCTAAACCTACATTTTTATATTGACTTTTGCAGAGGGGACTAATAAAAAATCCCCTTCTATTAAAAAGGGGAGGAATAAACTAGATATATAAAGGTTCATCGTTTTTGAGTACTTGTTTATTATTTGTTTTCGCAATATAGAATACTTCACTTGTTTCTGCTTTATAATAAATATCTAAAGTAAGAATTGAAGTCTTCTTATAACCAAGTTCTACAAGGATGATCAATAACCATTTTTTCAATATCATCTAAAGATACATCATGATAGTTATACTGTACCTGAAGATTCATCTTAACAGGTTTATAAGTAGTCTTAGCAGTTGTTTTCTTAGTTACAGTTTCTTTCTTTACTGTAGTAGTCTTTTTCATAATGGAGATCCTCCTTTGATACTCTAATTATTACTATTATTATAGCACACTCATTTTACAATTCAAACGTAACAGATATAGTCAAAAATTTACATAATATATATTATGCGAAGTATTATATATAAGAAAGAAACTCCCAATGAAGGGAGTTTTATAGTACTATTTTTCGTCTTTATTAGCACGATCGATAGAATCATATAACTTAGTGACATAATTACCACTAAAGCAAGAGATACATAAATCACGGTTTCCATCCATATCATGCTTAACAGATTTCTTTAATCCTTCCATTGAAATAAATGCTAATGAATCAGCTTCAATGAATTGACATAATTCTTCTACATTCATACGATGTGAGATTAATTCTTCTAGTGTAGAAATATCTACACCATAGAAACATGGGAACTTAATGGCTGGAGAAGCAATTCTAACATGTACTTCTGTAGCTCCTGCTTCTTTTAATAATCTTACAATACGTTTAGAAGTTGTACCTCTTACGATAGAGTCATCAATCATGATAACTCTCTTACCTTTTACAATAGAAGATACAGCTGAAAGTTTCATTCTTACCCCACGTTCACGCATTTCCTGTGTTGGCTGGATAAATGTTCTACCTACATACTTATTTTTGATAAGCCCCATTTCATAAGGAATACCAGATGCTTCAGAATAACCAATAGCAGCTGAAATAGAACTATCAGGTACACCAATAACTAAATCTGCTTCTACTGGTGCTTCTTCAAATAAAGTCTTACCACAAGTCTTACGTGCTGTATGAACATTAATACCATCTAAATTACTATCAGGTCTAGAGAAGTAAATATATTCCATTGCACATAGCTTATTGCAGATAGGTAAAGTTTCAGTATACTTCTTAGATTTAATAATACCATCTTTTACACGGATGATTTCACCTGGTTCTACATCTCTTACATATTCTGCTCCGGCAATATCTAAAGCACATGTTTCAGATGAGAACATATAACCTCCACTTGGAAGTCTACCCATAGATAAAGGTCTTAAACCATATCTATCTCTTGCAACATAAAGAGCATCTTCTACTAAAATTACAAATGCGAATGCTCCATCAATCTTTTCTAATGATTTACAGATACGATCTACAAATCGTCCTGTTTCTCTCTTAATTAAATGACCAAGAACCTCAGTATCACTTGTCGAATTGAAGATAGATCCATTTTCTTCGAGTTCCTTCTTTAATAAGTTAGCATTTACAATATTACCATTATGGGCAATACCCATCATACCATCGAGAGTACGGAATAAGAATGGCTGAACATTCATGATTCCTCCCCCACCTGCAGTTGAATAGCGGACATGTCCAATAGCTGCATTACCTGATAATTTTTCAATTTTTTCTTTATTAAATACTTCACTGACTAAGCCTTCTCCCTTATGGATGTTAAGCTTTCTACTTTTATTGCGGACAACAATACCTGCAGCCTCCTGTCCACGATGTTGTAAAGAATGTAAGCCATAATATGTTAATTGAGCAGCATTGTCATCTCCCCATATAGCAACAACTCCACATTCTTCATGTAATTCATCATGATTCTTGATCATAATAGCCTCCCTGTTTAATAGATTTCATTGATATAGCGCTTCTCAAGAGGTGTATTATCCTCCTGATTACACATCATTGTGATCATATCTGTTTTTTCACCATGAATAGACGCCATGCAATCTGTTTCGATGCGAATGTCTTTATAGAAATAAACAGAAATCGTTTTGAGGATGTCATCTAAATATTCTTTATTGTATATAAATTCTGAAATATAGACAAACTTCCCCCTATCATTATAAATCATATATCCTTGTTGTCCATACTCATTTTTAAATGTTAGAACAGAATCGTTAAATGCAACACATCTAATTCTTAGATAATTATTAAAATAATCTTCATCACGCATTAAATAATGGTTGAAATTTGCGGTATAACGCATGTAATCATCATAGAGATGAGTTATATCCTGGGACAGGCAAATATTACTAGGAAGGCAATACTTAGCTTTATCAAGCTTATAAAGAATATGTCTATGAGATTCTTTAAAGCCAAAAGGCATATAAATTTCAGGATGATAAGCCTGTAAATAAATGCGTTTATCTTTATAAATATCTAAAACATGATTCATTAATAATTTCATGAATCCCTGTCCTTCATACTCTCTCCTTGTAGAAACTCCTAGAATAAAATAACTATCTTCGTAATCTTTTACTTTAAAAGGTACAATCTGTAAAGCAGAAATAATTTTGTCTTTAAAACGTACAACATATGTATTCTCTTTCTTATATCTATATTTGAAATAGAATTCAGTAGAGACTTCATCCTCATCCTCAAAACGGTCCATCCAGATTTCTTTGATTGTTTCAGTATCTTCATCTGTTGCCTGTGTAACGATGGCATCATTAATAAAGATACGTGTCTTTTCAACCATATGACAAGGATGCATACGTTCTTTAGAGATACGAAGATTTTCTATTCCCATATCTTCTTCTCTATTTACATATTTAAAATTCGCACATTCATGTTCTAAGAATTCTTTTCTTAAAGTCACATAAAGACCTCTAATAGTTTTATCAGCTTTTTCAATATGAATCTGGATTGTTTCATGCTTTAATGGAGAACCAATCATAAAAGCCTTTAATTCATTATTAATAAAGATGCCACCTATCTTAATAGGTAATTGATCCTGGGTAGAAAGAAGATACATAATTCCATATGCTTCAGAAGTTAAGGATTCACTCTGTTCATGCTCTTCGCTTTCCCATTTTAATAGATTATTGAAAATCATAGGCATATCATCATCCGCATTCAATGTACGATATTCATAATTAGGATATTGTGAAATGAAGTTATGATAATTGTTTCTCATCTTCTGCATCTTCTTACCTGATAATGTAATTAATTTTTCTTTATCATATACATAATCATCTAAATCTCTTGTATGCTCATAAACAAACTGTCCAGGACATACCTTCTTTATTTTTTCTACAAAAGATGGAATAGCACAATCAATCATAAAAGGAAACTTATTTTCCTTTGCATAATTCATCATGTATTCAACAGCTTCTTTGTAGTATTCGCAAGACGCAAAGGGCATCGCAAAAAAGCGATGTCCTTTACAGTTATGTAACATGATGCAGAAGTGATCATGAATCTCATATTCAATATGATATTCATGATTCCACATCATCATAGTCACGAAATTTGAGTTATAGCCTTCATAATTGGCTTTATCTAAATAAGGTAAAACAGTATTTAAATCAGATAATTTTAAGGGTTTCATTTTATTTTCCAAGCATCATATGTATAAATTGTTTAGCTACACGCCCAGAATAGCCTCCGTTTCTTAATTCCCATTCCATAGCTAAACGATGGAGTTCATTACGATCAATATCTAAATGATACTGATCTGCAAGTCCATCTACTATATCAAGATAGTGCTGCTTATCTGGATGAACATAAAGAATCTGGACACCAAAACGGGCAACAAGTGATAGCTTTTCCTGTTTAGCATCATTGACATTTACTTCATTGTCATCTCTTTCGCCCCAAGTTTCCTTAATTAAATGTCTACGGTTACTTGTGGCATAAATAAGGACATTATCAGGTTTCTTTTCTAGTCCGCCTTCAATGACTGCTTTGAGATATTTATATTCGGTTTCATATTCTTCAAAAGATAAATCATCCATGAAGATAATGAACTTATAATTACGGTTCTGTAATTCTCCAATAATTTCTGGAAGATGGATAAATTGATGCTTATACACTTCAACCATTCTTAAACCGTCCTTGTAATAACGATTTAATATAGCTTTGATACTTGATGATTTACCAGTTCCATTATCGCCATACAATAAGACATTATTTGCTTTCTTGCCATTAATAAATGCTTCTGTATTCGCAATTAGACGATCCTTTTGACGTTCATAGCCTATGAGCTGTTCAAGTGTATTATCTTCTATATGATTGATAGAAACGATATTGCCATCTACATATCTAAAAGCCTTATTTAAACCGTATTTACCAACACCATACTTGTGATAATGATTATAGAGGATGTTATAGAAATCTTCAACAGATGTGCTTTGTGCAAGATTACTTTGTAGTTCACTGAAGACTTCATAAATCTCTTTGTTAATAATTGGCTTAGAATGTGAACAATGGAAGAAAATCTCTCTATTTAGTCCTTCTAGATCATCAAATGAAGAGTGAAATAAATCATAGAAGTAAGTGAGATCTCTTAATACAAGTGCTTTTAATGTATCATCAACATCTACAACACGTTCTAGTGAAAGCGAGAAGGCATTTTCATGCATTGCAAGCAAATGAGTAAGTAAGCTTTGCATCAAGTGATCATGAAGATCATATTTTTCAGCAACCTGTAAGAATTTCGCAATAAAATCATGCTGAATTGCTTTATTGTCTAATTGGTCAACATTCTTTAATAGGAAAAGAACATCTTCATCATCTGTTAACTGATAATATACTGTTAAATCATTTAAATACATAAATAACCCCTTCTTTCATTAGTTTTTGAAGCTATGAATAGGAGCTGGAATACGTCCACCACGGTTCACAAATTCATCACAAGAGAATGAATTCACTGGCATGATTGGGGCATAACCTAATAAACCACCAAATTCAACTGTATCTCCTACATCCTTACCAATAACTGGAATAAGTCTTACTGCAGTTGTTTTCTGGTTGATCATACCAATAGCCATTTCATCTGCGATAATACCAGAGATTGTTTCGGCTTTTGTATCACCTGGAATTGCAATCATATCTAGACCTACTGAACAAACACAAGTCATTGCTTCTAGCTTTTCTAAAGTTAAAGATCCTGCATTGACTGCATCAATCATACCCTGGTCTTCACTGACTGGAATAAAGGCACCTGACAAACCACCTACATAAGATGAAGCCATAACGCCACCCTTTTTCACCTGGTCATTTAAGATAGCAAGTGCTGCAGTAGTACCTGGAGCCCCTACTCTTTCAAGACCCATGCTCTGTAAACAATCGGCAATAGAATCACCAATAGCTGGTGTAGGTGCTAAAGATAAGTCAATAATACCAAAAGGAATACCTAATGCTTCAGATGCTTCTAAAGCAACTAACTGACCTACACGAGTGATCTTAAATGCAGTTTTCTTGATGATTTCGCATAATTCACCAAAGTCTTTACCTTTTGCGTTCTTAATTGCTTTATGCATAACACCAGGACCACTGACACCAACATTAATAATGGCGTCTGATTCACTCATACCATGGAATGCACCAGCCATAAATGGGTTATCATCTGGGGCATTACAGAAGATAACAAGCTTTGCACAGCCAATAGACTCAATATCCTTAGTAGCATATGCAGTCTTTTTCACAATCTGTCCAAGTAATGCGACAGCATCCATATTAATACCAGTCTTAGTAGAACCAACATTAACACTTGAACATACAAATTCAGTTTCCTTCATAGCCTGTGGAATAGACTCAATAAGCATACGTTCTGCTTTAGTCATACCTTTAGAAACAATGGCAGTATAACCACCAATAAAGTTAATACCTAATTCCTTTGCACACTTATCTAGTGTTTTTGCAATCTGTACATAGTCTTCGGGCTTCTTGCAGGCTGAAGATCCGATTGTTGCAATAGGCGTAACTGAGATACGCTTATTCACAATAGGAATACCATATTTTTTTTCAATAGACTGTCCTACAGGTACAAGATTTCTTGCAGTAGACATGATTTTGTTGTAAATATTGTCACAAAGAACATCTAAAGAAGAATCAATACATTCAAATAAGCTAATACCGATTGTAATAGTTCTTACATCTAGATTTTCCTGCTCAATCATTTTATTTGTTTCAATAACTTCAAACTGATTAATCATCTATACATCTCCTTATAATCTATGCATCATATTAAAGATTTCTTCATGCTGAATTTTAATATCAACACCAATTTCTTTACCTAAAGCAGCAAGTTCATCTGCTAAGTCATTAAATGCTTTGCTAGAAGCATCATGATTGACAATCATCATCATATTGAAATAACCTTGTACAATAGTCTGAGAGATATCTAAAATATTTACATCATTCTCAGCAAGATAAGTACATACCTTTGCGATAATACCTACCTGGTCCTTTCCAACTACAGTAATAATACCTTTTTTCACAGTCGAATCCTCCGTTTTCATAAATTTTTAAACATTATAGCAAAACTAAGTAAAAAGATAAATAAAAAGTGTAAAAATATGCTTAGACTAAATAATAGCCTTTAAAAGTAATTTTAATTGATTGTAATATCAAAAAAAGAGAAGGAATGATTCCTTCTCTCTTATGTTTATGTTATTCACCTAATAATTTAAGAGCAGTAGCAAGAACAGCCTTACCGTTCATAGTTCCGTAATCTCTCATATCGATAACGTCAACAGGGATAGCACCAGCTTTTCTTGAAGCAGCTAATTTTTCGATTGCAGCTTTCTGGAATCTAACCTGTGGGCCAAGTAAGATACAGTCAACTTCTTCTAGCACTCTAGGTGCATCAGAGAATGGTAAAGCGAAGATTTTTGCTTCAACTCCCTGTTCCTTAGCTGCGGCTTCCATTTTAGTTACTAATAAGCTAGTAGACATACCTGCAGAACATACTAATAAAATTGTTTTCATTGTCATTACTCCTTTTCTAATTTCTGTATTAATTATACTAATTTTTAGCCATGATGTAAACACTTACCCAAAAGTTTTTTTTAGCATAATACAAAAAATGATATTCAAAAGGCTATAAATTTAATTTATAATATTTTAGAGGTGGTTAAAATGAAGATATTAGTCGTAAGCGATTCGCATATGTATAACGATATATTAGAAAATATCACAAATAAATGGAAAAACAAGGTGGATTTATTGGTACATTGTGGAGATTCCTCTCTCCTTCCAGATGATCCATTACTTAAAGATTATGATATAGTTGTACATGGAAATCATGACGAAGAAGTCTTTCCTCACTATGTAGTTTACAAAGATATATTTGTGACCCATGGTAATGATTATCATGTCTATACAGGCTATGATGAACTTATACAAGCATGTAAAGAAAATCATTGCACGATATGTTTTCATGGACATACACATGTGCCTACGATTCAGATTCATGAAGGAATCACTTTTGTGAATCCAGGTAGTGCTATGATCAATCGAGGAAACTATGGTTATGGAACATATGCTATTGTGGAGACAGAACCATTTAATGTCATCTATTATGATAGTCTAGATCATCATATCTGTAACCAGGAAGTTCTTGAAGAAGGTATGGTATTACTTGATGACTTCAAAAAGATTGTAAAGACTATGAAATAAGGGAGATAGCGAACTATCTCCCTTTAAAAAATACTATTTTTCTTCTAATCTTTTTCTCTTATATTCAATGATGAACATGACTTCCTTTAGATCTTCATCTGGTAATTCAGATAATAATCTAGCAATATTCGCAATATTATAGTAGTCATATTTCTTGCCACTCATGATTTCTTCAACACTACGTCCATATAAGCGTGAAAGAACTTTTAATTCCCCTACTGTTACATCTCTTTTACCATTTTCAATATCTGAAATTGCAGAATGAGGTACATTAAGATGTGCAGCAACTTCTTTTTGTGTTAAGTTCTTAAAAGTTCTATAAGTTTTTAGACGTTTAGCGAGATCCATATCTAATGCCATAAGTTTACCTCCCCATTTCTATCTGGGGTTTATTATAACACAAAAAAATAAAGGTGGCAATTTAGGAATTATGAAAAATATAGATTTTATCTAAAATGTTATTTGAAATATCCTACTACATAAGGCTTCTTTAAATCACTTTTTTTCCCTTTAGAAGTACGTGGTAGTGTCAAAAATCTATATCACATAGCATAAATACACTACCCTCAATTTTATCTATATAAACAGTAAAATGATT